>CALVSA010000004.1 GCA_944358825.1 uncultured Bacilli bacterium | reverse complement strand
CTAGTCAGAGACTATCTATGAAGTAGGAAACCTTGGAGGTAACGACAAGGAAGAAACAAAATTTATTTTGTTTCCTTGGTTCATTAATCATGTAATATAACATTTCTATATTTGTGAGCTGTTTGACCTTCGTAAGTAACATCATATTTAATTACGTATGTTCCACTAGGTAAGGCATTAACGGCATTTTCTAATTCACTTTCTGAATGGTAAGTGGTATCAGTTCCGTTATTTGTAAGAGTGTAGGTAATTACTGATTTATTAGTAACGTCTTCACCATTATATGTAATTGTTATACCTTCTTCTTCATAATTTCCTACTTGTGGTGTAACTGTAGTTGTTTCCATTTCTATATTTAAACCTTCGTCATCTGGATTGCCTGGTATTGTACCACCTGCTCCGATAGTTACTTGTGTTTCTACTCCTTTGGAAGCGTTAGCTACAAATTTTGAATATTGTGCTTTAACTACTAATGTAACTTGTCGGCTTGTCGAACTATAAGGTGGGTTATATGTGTATGTTGTATCTTGTGTAAAGGCAATTAAATCTAAACTTCCATCAGCATTTTTTTGATAAATACCAAATCCAAGGCCACCTAGGGTATTGTTATTATAGTTTAGTCTTTGTTGAACGAATGAGTTAGTTCCATTTCCAAAGACAGATTGACTAAAGTATTTTTTCAAGTATTCTTCGGTTGTAACTTCTGGAACTTTGAAATCCCAACTTAAAGTAATACTGCGACCACTAGTATTTGTTGATAGGTTTGTAACATCATTTAAAGTGGCAAATCTATCAGATACTTCAGTTGGTTGTGTTCCTTTTTTGAAGTATTCTGTTCTAATTAAATCACTTGGTGTATGTTCACTTGGTAGTTGAGCTGGCCATGTACCAAATTCGACTTGTGATTGAACAACGGTATCTGGCATTTCAAATTGTTTTGTTGTTTTTGGAATATATTTCATAATCGAAGCCATGACAGCATCTTTTGGAGCCGATGCTCCTGATAGATAGTTTTCTGAAGTAACAGTTTCGTATCCATACCACAGAGCAACTGAATATTCTGGAGTATATG
The DNA here is from genome assembly GCA_944358825.1 of uncultured Bacilli bacterium. Classification (GTDB taxonomy): domain Bacteria; phylum Bacillota_I; class Bacilli_A; order RF39; family UBA660; genus CALVVX01. Next base: position 54,208 of record CALVSA010000004.1, on the reverse strand, counting down.
CGACTGTCCATAAGTCATTAACTGCTCCAGATGGTAATCCTAATCTTTTGATTGTATCATCATCTAGATTAGATGTACCAGTTTTGGCTGCAACTGTTGATCCTGGAACTCTTGCTCCACCGTTAAATCCGTGTTCAACAGCGTATTGTAATACATTGTTCATTAGATAAGCAGTTGAATCAGACATTGCTCTTTCTTTTTCTGATTTAAATTCAACAACTTCACCGTCACTACGATATTCTATTTTAGTTACGGAATAAGGTTCTGCATAATATCCTCCATTAGCAAATGCGGCATATGCAGCAGCCATTTGTAGTGGAGATGCACCTGGATTAAATCCTCCAATTGCGTGTGCTTCGTGGATACTTCCACCTGATTCTTCAACTTCTATTCCTAGTTTAGTAACAAATTCAATAATGTCTTTTTTATCTACTTCTTGGAAAGCTTTTAATGCAGGGATATTTCTTGAGACACTTAGAGCTTGACGTAAGGTAATTAAGCCTTGATATGCTCCATCCCAGTTGCCAATTTCTTTTCCATCAGAATATTCCCATGGTTCATCATTGAATAATGTATATGTTGAATAGTTATTGTATTCAAAGCCTGGTCCGTAGTCAAATAATGGTTTGGCTGTTGATCCAGGATGGCGTTTAGATTGAGTAGCATAGTTCCATCCTTGTTCACGATTACGTCCAGCACCAATTGCTGTGATAGCTCCAGTGTTTACATCAACAACAGCAATTCCTGCTTGAACTTTATCATCAGCCCATGTGAAGTCAGTTTCTTCTCCGGCTAGTACACTGTTAATACCATCTTGCATTTCACGGTTCATAGTTGTATATATTTTCATTGGTACTGTATAAGGGTTATCTCCAGTTTTTTCTTCAACTTCAGATACAACTGTGTCGATAAATCCTTGATATCCACCACTTTCTTCAGTAGAACCTACTAGCATACTTTCTATTGATACAGAATTAGCTAAATCAGCTTCTTCTTGAGTAATGTATCCGTGTCTTACCATAAGACTTAATACTGTTTTACGACGTTCATAAGCAGCATCTGGGTTTTTATAAGGATTATATCCATTTGGTGATTGGAACATTCCTGCTAGTAGGGCAGCTTCAGGAAGACTTAATTGTCCTACTGGTTTGCCAAAGTAATATTCACTAGCTTGCCCAACTCCGAATATTCTTCCTCCTAAACAGTTATCATTTACGTAAAATTCAATTATTTGTTCTTTTGTATATTGTTTTTCAATTTGGAAAACTGATATATAAATATCTTTGAATTTACGAATAATACCTTTTATTCCAGAACTATTAGTACTTGTTAAATTATTTTTACTTACTTGCATTGTTAGAGTAGATGCTCCACCTGCATCAGAGTTTCCTAAAAGTTGCATTACTGATGCTTTTAAGAAACGAGGCATATCAACTCCGTTATGTTGGAAAAATCTTGAGTCTTCTGTTGCTATGATTGCATCTACTAATACTTGTGGTAATTGTTCATATTTTACTGATTCTCTTTTTTCTAATCCTAAAGTATCAATTACTTCGTTATTTGCATCATATACAACGGTTTGATCTTGAGTAGCTAATTTGTTAGGATCAAATTTTCCCGCACTAATGGCAATATATATCATAAAGCACGTTCCAAGTAATATCATAACAATTATAAATATTAGAAAGGCTATTAATATTTTTTTGCCAATGTGTTTTTTTTCTTTACTTTTGTTTTTACTTTTACTATTTTTTCTTTTCTTTGTTGGTTTTTTCACAACAATCACATCCTCTTCATCCTTTTTTAACTCTTCTTGTATATCGCTTTTAATTATATTATCATCAGTTGTTTGTTCTTCTTTATTTTCGCTGTTTCTTCTTCTTTTTACAACTTTATCTATATTATAATATAAATATATTATTCCAATCATAATTGGTATTACTATTAATCCTAATGTTTTAAATAGAGTAATTGATATAATAGTAATAGTAATAAATAGTATCATGAAGAAGATTACATCTTTTTTAAGCTTTCGTTTTTTCTTTTTCATTTAAACCTCCAATTTGTCAATTATTTTTATATAATCTAATCTTGGGATATATTTTATATCAATATTATAAGTATTTTCTTCAAAAAATGTAATTGGAATTGATTTTCTTTGATTGTTTTCAATAAATTCTATAAGAACTTTTGCGGGTATCAAATAGTTTTTGTTTAAATTAATAAATCTAACTATTAAAAACGCAATTCCTTGATGATATAAAACTTTTTTTATGTGTTCTAGTTGATGTTTATGGATATTAGAAAGTGCAAAACTTGTTTTACTTTGAGTTTCTTTAGCATCAAATTCAATATATTTGCCTTTGTAAATGCCATTATAATCTAGAGTAGATGGTGAAGCAAAGTAAGCTTCAGTTATTTTTGAGTTGCTATAATCTACTTTACTTATTTTTATTGGAGTTGGCTTTTTATAAATTAAAGCAATATTATTTACTTTATAATATTCATTTGTTAAATTGATGTCATCTTCTAAACTCATTCCACGATTTGCATAGTTTGATTTCTTTATGTTGTATTGGTAACTCATAACATCACCTTTATTAATTATACTATAAATATTTGTAATTTTCCATAAATATTTCCAAAAATGTAAAAAAAACGTTGGTTTACACTTAATGTGTTAAGTAGAAAAAAATATCTAGTTTTGTCGAATCTAATGCACTATTTTTAAATATGTGGTAAGATTTAAAAAAAGAAAGAAGGGATATAATGATGCATGTTTTAATTGAGGAGATGTTTGATGATATGATAGAGGAGGTTGATTATTTAAAGATAAAAACGCATATTAAATTAGAACAAGAATAATGTTCTTTTTTTAGTATAGATATAATTTTTATTTTTAACAAACAATTGTTTTGTAGCTATTGACTTTATTTATTTGTGATGATAATATATAAATTGTCTATTTTGTTATGAGGTGATGTTTTTTGAATATTATTACTTATGCTTATTTGGGTGATGCAGTATATGAGTTGTATATTAGAAAAAAATTAATTGATAGTGGGATAACTAAAGCGGGCGATTTACAAAAGAATGCAATTAATTATGTTAGTGCTAAAGGGCAAGCTTCTATTTTAGATAAACTTATTAAAAATAATTATTTAACTGATGATGAGATTGATATAATTAAGCGGGGCAGAAATTATAAGAAAGATGCACACCCTAAAAATACTGATATTATTACTTATAAATTATCTACTGGATTTGAGGCTTTAATTGGTTATTTATATTATCATCAAAAAAATGATAGATTAGATGAATTACTAGAAAAAATTGAGGTGAAATAATGTATGTTTATGGGAAAAATGTAGTTAGAGAGTTTTTAGATAAAGATGATAAAGTGATAAAAGCTTTTGTTAGCAAGAAATTTAGTGATAAAGATATTATTAATAAGTTAAAAAGTAAAAATGTAAAAATAAATTATTCTAACAATTTTGAATTAGATAAAAAAACAGATAATGCTCTTCATCAGGGGATTGTGTTACTTGTAGATGATATTAAAACTTATACTTATGATGAGATTATTCCAAATATTAATAAAGAGTATAAAACTGTAGTTATGCTTGATCATTTGCAAGATCCTCATAACTTTGGAGCGATTATTAGAACTAGTTATGCACTTGGAGTAGATGCGATTATTATTCCAAATGATAGAAGTATTAATATTAGTTCAGTTGTTGTAAAAACTTCCGCGGGCGCGATTAAAAATATTCCAATTATTAGGGTTCCTAGTTTAATTAGTACTGTTAATAAATTAAAAAAGGATGATTTTTGGATTGTTGGTACTAGTATGAATAAAGATGATTATACTAAGATTGATTATAAGCGTTCTATATGTTTGATTATTGGTAATGAGGGTAAGGGAATGAGTACATCTTTATTAAAAGAATGTGATTATGTTGCTAGTATTAATATGGTAGGTAAGATAGATAGTTTAAATGCTTCAGTTTCTTGTGGAATTATTTTAGCAAAAATTTTGGAAGCAAGATCTTATGAATGATTATGAATTAGTTTATTTAGCCCAAGAACATGTTGATGAAGCAAAAGATTTATTGTATAAAAAGTATTTATCACTTATTGATAATTTTATTTTTAAGTTTTTAGGTAAGTATAATTTAAATAAGATAGATTTTGATGATGTAAAGTTAGAATGTTTATTAGTATTTGAAAATGTTATTGATAATTTTAATCAGGATAAAAATAGTAGTTTTAAAACTTATTTATGGACTTGTTTAGATTCTAAATTAAAAGATGTTTTTAGGATGTCTAATAGCAAGAAAAATTATATTTTTAATCATATGGTTTCAATTGATGCAGAAAATAATGGTATGAGGTTAATTGATAGTTTTTATGATGATAAAGATTTAGTGGAGTTTAGTGTTGTTGATAATTATATTGATATTAATAAATTTTTTTATAATCTTAAAGATAAACTTAGTAAAAGAGAGTATTTAGTTTTGAGTTTGCTTATTAAAGGTTATTTGCCAGATAATATTGCTTTAATATTAAAGATTAATAATAAACAAGTATATAATACTATTTATAGATTAAAGATAAAGTTGAAAAAGGAGTTTGATAATTATGGATAATATAGTTATTAAAGGAGCAAGAGAAAATAATTTAAAAAATATAGATATTACTATTCCTAAAAATAAATTGGTTGTTATGACGGGAGTAAGTGGTAGTGGTAAGTCATCTTTAGCGTTTGATACAATATATGCGGAAGGACAAAGAAGGTATGTAGAGAGTTTAAGTGCTTATGCTCGTCAGTTTTTAGGTTCAACAGAAAAACCTGATGTTGATAGTATAGAAGGTCTTAGTCCTTCAATTAGTATTGATCAAAAAACTACTAATAAAAATCCTCGTTCAACGGTTGGAACTGTTACTGAGATATACGATTATCTTCGTCTTTTATTTGCAAGAATTGGTGTTCCTTATTGTCCAAATCATCATATTCCAATTACTTCACAAAGTATTGAACAGATGACTAATAAGATAATGCAGATGGATGAGGGGAGTAAGATTATGGTTCTTGCTCCTGTTATTAAAGGAGAAAAAGGAACTCATAAGGAATTACTTGAAGATTTAAGAAAAGAAGGTTATATTAGAGTTAAAGTTGATGGTAATGTTTATGATTTAAGTGAAGAGATTGAGTTAGAGAAGAATAAGAAGCATGATATATCTGTTATTGTTGATCGTTTGGTGATAAAAGATGGTATTAGAAGTAGATTGTATGGTTCTTTAGAGACTGCTACTAAACTTTCTTCTGGTAAGGTTATTATTGATGATACTATGGGAAATGAAATGGTATTAAGTGAGAATTTCGCGTGTCCTTATTGTGATTATTCTCTAATGGAATTAGAGCCACGTATATTTTCTTTTAATGCTCCTTATGGTGCTTGTTTAGATTGTAAGGGAATTGGTGTTAAATATAAATTAGATGTTGATTTGGTTATTCCTGATAAGACTAAGTCGATAAATGAGGGGGCTATTGCAACTATTTCAATTGATGATAATAATATTACTACTACGGAATTAAATGCGTTAAGTAAGTATTATGATATTGATTTAGATGCAAAAGTAGAAGATTTGGAAAAGGAAAAATTAGATATTATTTTATATGGTTCTAAAGATATTTTAGAGTTTAATTATGTTTCTAAAAACGGAAATACAAGAACTTCTCGTAATTATTTTGAAGGAATTATTACTAATTTAGAACGAAGATATGTTGAGACTAAAAGTAGTTGGATTCGTAGTTGGATAGAACAATATATGACAGAGCTTCCATGTCCTACTTGTCATGGAACTCGTTTGCAAGATAGTGTTTTATCAGTTTTGGTAAATAATAAAAATATTTATGAAGTTAGTTGTCTATCTATTAGAGAATTAAAGGATTTTGTTTCTAAATTAAAACTTAGTCAGGAAAAGCAAGAAATAGCTTCTGTTATTTTAAAAGAAATAAATTCGCGTTTGGATTTTTTAATTAATGTTGGTTTAGAGTATTTAACTTTAAGTAGGAATGCTGCTACTTTAAGTGGGGGAGAGAGTCAGAGAATAAGGCTTGCTACTCAAATAGGATCTAGATTAACAGGGGTATTATATGTGCTTGATGAGCCGAGTATTGGACTTCATCAAAGAGATAATCAAAGATTAATTAATTCATTATTAGAAATGCGTGATTTAGGTAATTCTTTAATTGTTGTTGAACATGATTCTGATATGATGCTAGCTAGTGATTTTTTAGTGGATATTGGTCCTTATGCTGGTGAGAATGGTGGATATGTGGTTGCTAAAGGGACACCAGTTGAAGTTATGAATAATCCTAATAGTTTGACAGGAAAGTATTTAAGTGGTAAGGAAAAAATTGAAATTCCTACAAGTAGACGTAAAGGAAATAAGAAATATCTTGAGATAAAAGGCGCTAAAGAAAATAACTTAAAAAATATTAATGTAAAAATTCCACTTGCTACATTTACTTGTATTACTGGTGTTAGTGGTAGTGGTAAATCTACTTTAATTAATGAGATTTTGTATAAAAAATTAGCTTCTACTATTTATAAGTCAAAATTAAAAGCTGGTAATCATAAAGAGATAAAAGGCCTAGAAAATGTTGATAAAGTAGTACATATTACTCAAGATCCAATTGGTAGAACACCACGTAGTAATCCTGCTACTTATGTAGGAGTATTTGACGATATTAGAGATATTTTTGCGGAAACTAAAGAGGCTAAAATGAGAGGCTATGATAAGGGAAGATTTAGTTTTAATGTTAAAGGTGGTCGTTGTGAGGCTTGTTGGGGTGATGGTGTTAAGAAAATAGAGATGCATTTTTTACCTGATGTTTATGTTTTATGTGAAGCTTGTCATGGCACAAGATATAATAAAGAAACGTTAGATATAAAATATAAAGATAAAAATATTAGTGAAGTATTAGATTTAAGAGTAGATGAGGCAATGGAATTTTTTGCTAATCATCCTAAAGTGTTAAATAAATTACAAGTTTTACATGATGTTGGTCTAGGTTATATGAAATTAGGACAGAGTGCTCCTACTTTAAGCGGAGGTGAAGCAGCTCGTGTAAAGCTTGCTAAAGAACTACAGAAAAAAGCAACTGGTAAGAGTGTTTTTATTTTAGATGAACCAACAACAGGTCTACATTTTCATGATATAAAGAAATTACTAGCAATTTTAAATCGTATAGTTGATAATGGCGATACTGTTATTGTTATTGAACATAATTTAGATGTTATTAAGGTTGCAGATTATATTATTGATTTAGGTCCAGAAGGAGGTAATCTGGGCGGTAATATAGTTGCTAAAGGTACTCCTGAAGAGGTATGTGAAGTTTATGAGAGCTATACTGCTCAATTTTTAAAACCTATATTGGAACAAAAAAAATAGCGCAAGCTATTTTTTTTGTAGGTTTTCAATTTTATGGTATTCTTCTAATATTTTTGAATGTAATTCTAACTCTTCATTAAAAATTTTATCTAGTTTTTGATGCCATCGTTTTCTTTTGTTTGGAAAAAAAATAGGTGGCTTTTCTAATAGTAGTTTTGCACCTTCGATGTGTAATTTTTCTAATTTTATATTTAATAGTTTGATATCACAGATGATTATTTCGTATTCTAATCCATTCATACTTCCTCCTATTTTTTATTATATCATATAAAATTTAAAATTACATTAGAAAATTCTGTTTTATATTTTAATTTGTTGATATATTATAATTTTTTATGGGTGATGTAGTATGAAGTTTGTGCCTAAAAATACGAAATATAAAGAAGTAAGCGTTTACAAGACTTTATATTTAAAAGAAAATTTAGTTAAAGAACTTGAAAAGATTGCAAAAGAAAACGATACTTCTTTTAATAATGTAGTAGTAAGCATGATAGAATATTGTTTAAAAATGGAATGATGTTTCCATTTTTATTATAAAAAAACAAACTCTTATAATAAAAGAGTTTGATTAATACTAAATGGCGCGCCCATAGGGACTCGAACCCCAAACCTTTTGGTCCGTAGCCAAACGCTCTATCCAATTGAGCTATGGGCGCAAATTTCTGCTTACGCATTACATTATATAACAAAAAGTTATAAAATTCAAGTAAAATATTATATTTTATTGTACAAATTTATAAATATGTGTTATAATACATATGACTTGAAGGAAGAGTGGCATGAAATACCACTCTTTAATATTGGAGGGATATTTATGGATATTGAAAAAAAAGTAAGAGAATTAGTCGTTGAAAAGGTTAAGGAAATTGGAGTAAACATTGATAGTGTTGAATATGTTAAAGAAGGAAGTAATAATTTTTTAAGAATTACTATTAGTAAAGATGATGCAGTTGATGTTGATACTTGTGTTGCGGTAACTAATATTATTAGTCCGATTTTAGATGAGAATGATATTATTGATGATAGTTATATACTTGATATAACTTCTAAAGAAAGTGGTGAGTAAAATGGATCAAAAACAGGTAAAAGAATTTTTGACGGCTCTAGATTCTATAATTAAAGAAAAAGGAATTGAAAAAGAAGTTGTAATAGAAGCTATGGAGCAAGCTATGGTAGCGGCTTTTAAAAAGAAAACAGGTAATCCAAATGGTCGTTGTAAAGTAAATGAAGATACTGGAGAAATTAAATTATATTCATTTAAAACTGTTGTTGAAGAAGTTAATGATGATCGTTTAGAAATTAGTTTAGAGGATGCTAAGAAGATTGTTCCTGATATTGAAATTGGAGAGACTATTGAAAAAGAAGAAGAATTGAAAGATTTTTCACGTGTGGCAGCAGGAACTGCTAAACAAGTTGTTGTTCAAAGGGTTAAAGAAGCAGAGAAGAAAATTGTTTCAGATGCTTTTAGTGATAAAAAAGATGAAATGCTAGTGGGTATATTATCTCGAGAAGATGCTAAAAATTATTATGTTGATTTAGGAAAAGCTCATGGAGTTTTACCAAAAAATGAAATTATTCCTGGTGAAAAATTAGAAATGGGTTCATCTATTAAAGTATATGTATCTAAAATTGAGATGGGTAGTAAAGGTATATTTATTTTACTTACTAGAAAGCATTTTAATTTCTTAAAAAGATTACTAGAAAGTGAAATTCCTGAATTAAGCGATGGAAGTGTTATTTTATATTCTGTTGCTAGAGAAGCTGGAAGTCGTAGTAAAATAGCAGTTTATTCAGATTATAATAATATTGATCCTGTTGGAGCAGTTATTGGTCCAAATGGTATTAGACTTAAAAATATTTTAAATCAATTAGGAAATGAGAAAATTGATATAATTAGATACGACAAAGATCCAGTTAAATTTATTACAAATGCTCTATCACCTGCTAAAGATGTACGTGTGTTTATAACAGATGAGAAAAGTAAAGAAGCAATTGCCGTGGCTACTGGGGATAATTTATCTTTAGCTATTGGTAAAAAAGGTCAAAATGTTCGTTTAGCTTCTCAACTTACTCATTATAAAATCGAAGTTAAAAATAGTGATGATGTAAATGTTGGGATAAGTGATTAAATGAAGAAAATACCAATGCGTAGTTGTGTTGTGAGTAGAGAGTCTTATCCTAAAGGTGAATTGATTAGAATTGTTAAAAATAAAGATGATGAAGTTTTTATTGATTTATCAGGAAAAGCTAATGGACGAGGGGCCTATTTAAAAAAAGATGTAGTGGTTGTAGAAAAAGCTAGAAAAAGTAGAATTTTAGATCGTAAATTAGGTATTGTTGTACCTGATGTTATATATGAAGAATTATTGGAAATAATAAATAAGTAAATATGGAGGTGAAGCATATGATGAGTGTATTAGAATATGCCGTTGATGTAAATAGAAATGTCGAGGATATATTAACTTTGTGTAAAAAACTTAATATAGGTGTAAATAGCGAGGAAGATATGTTAGATGATGATATGATTATATTATTAGATAACGAACTTGCTAATGAAGATTTATATGAAGATGAAGATGATATGCTACCTAATGATTTTGAAGATAGTTATGTTGAAGAATTGGAAGAAGTAAAGCCTATTAAGAAGAAAGCGGAAGCAAAAAGTAAGAATAATGATTTTTTAAAACAACGTAAAAATATGTATAAACATAAAGAGAAATTGCAATCAAACAAAGTAGAAGATGATGATAATATAGTTATATATACTCAAGGTATGAGTGTATCTGATTTTGCTAATTTATTAGGTGTATCAGCTAGTGAAATTATTAAAAAAGTAATGGAACTAGGTAGTTTACTTAATATAAATGCGTCAATTGATTTTGAAACTGCAGAAATTATTGCTAATGAATATGGACGTGAATTAAAAAAGGATACTACTAGAGATGAGGTTAATTTTGAACAGTTAGAAGTAATTGAAAAAGATGAGGATTTAGTAAAAAGAGCTCCAGTTGTAACAATTATGGGTCATGTTGATCATGGTAAAACTACTTTGCTTGATACAATTAGAAAAACTAATGTTGCTTTAGGTGAAGCTGGTGGGATTACGCAAGCTATTGGGGCATATCAAATAGATTATAAGGGAAATAAGATAACATTTATTGATACGCCTGGTCATGCTGCTTTTACACAAATGAGAGCACGTGGAGCTAGTATTACAGATATTGTTGTAATTATTGTTGCTGCTGATGATGGTGTAATGCCTCAAACAAAAGAAGCTATTGATCATGCTAAAGCTGCTGGTGTGCCAATAATTGTTGCCGTTAATAAAATAGATAAGCCTGATGCTAATCCAGAGCGAGTTTTAACAGAAATGGCACAAAATGGAATTACTCCTGAAGTTTGGGGTGGAGATGTTATGTTTGTAAATATTTCTGCTAAAACTGGTGAGGGTATTGATGATTTATTAGAAAGAATTATTTTACTTAGTGATATAGAAGATTTAAAAGCTAATCCAAATCGTTATGCTAAAGGTACTGTAATAGAGTCTCGAATGGATAAAAATTCTGGAATTGTTGCTACTTTATTGATTGAAAACGGGACTCTTCGTTTAGGAGACTCTATCGTAGCGGGTAATACTCATGGTAGAATTAGAACTTTAAAAAATGATCGAGGTGAGAATTTAGTTGAAGCTTATCCATCAATGCCAGTATCTATTACAGGTTTGAGTGATAGTCCTAGTGCAGGCGATAAGTTTATGGTCTTTGAAAATGAGAAAAAAGCTCGCTCTATTGCGTTACAAAGATTAAATAATTATAATAATAAAAACAATCAAGAAAGTAGAAGTATGAGTTTAGATGATTTATTTAGTAAAATAAATGGTGGTTGTAAAGAGATTAATGTTGTATTAAAAGCTGATGTTAAAGGAAGCGAAGAAGCTGTAAAAAGTGCCCTTTTAAAAATAAATGTTGAGGGTGTTAAGATAAATATTATTAGAAGCGATATTGGAACTGTTACTGAAAGTGATATTGTTCTTGCTCAAGCATCTAATGCAATAATTATTGGATTTAATATAAAACCAAACAATAAAACATTAGATTTTGCTAAAGAAAAAAATGTTGATATTAGACTTTATAATATTATATATAAAGTTGTTGAAGAGATGGAAGATGCAATGCTTGGTAAGTTAGATCCAGAATTTGAAGAGAAGACTTTAGGCCAAGCAGAAGTAAGAAAATTATTTAAATTTTCTAAAGTTGGTACAATTGCAGGTTCTTATGTTACTAATGGAATTATTAAAAGAGATGCAAAAGCGAGAATAATTCGTGATGGTGTTATTATTTATGATGGTAATATTAATTCGATTGCTCGCGAGAAGGATCAAGTAAAAGAGGTTAAACAAGGTTTAGAATGTGGTATAACAATCGAAAATTATAATGATATTAAAGAACACGATGTAATTGAAGCTTATGAAATTGTTGAGGTAAAAAAAAGTAAGTAGAGGTAAAGTTTATGTATAAGAAAAAAAGATCTGTATTTGTTGAGAATGTAGCGATTGTTAATGAGGTAAAAAGAAGAGAAAAAATGAAATATGAAAAACCTAGATCATGTGCTATTACTAAAGAAGATTTTGATATGATGGAAGATGGTTATCAATCTGCAATTAATGGTATTAGCAAGCAAAGTATAGCTGAAAAATTGAAAAATCCTATATTTAAAAGCGGTTATTTGCGTGGAATTAGGGTTCTTGAAGTTAAGCAATATGAACAAGATAAAGAAATAGTTCGTCAAATGGTACTTAATAATGTAGAGTTTGATATGGCACCACTTCGTATTAAGAATAATGATAGTTTAAGATCTATGTATTTTATTGAAGATATTAAAAATAAAAATAAAACTAAAATTAAGAGTCGTTAAAAACGACTTTTTTTTAAAAAAGCATTGACATACACTTGTTTGTGTGTTATTATATATGTGTAAACAAAGTAAATTTATATTTTTTGTTGCAAAAACGAACGAATGTATAGTAGTTATTGACATTGATTTTTGTTTATAGTAAAATTAAAATGTATTAACAAGAAGGGAGATAAAGATGAGCAAAGTCGTGGAAAAAGATAGGGCGTTGGCACAAGTATTAGCTGATATAGAAAAACAATTTGGTAAAGGTGCTATTATGAAACTAGGAGATCAGAAAAAAATGGAGATTGATGTTGTTTCTAGTGGTTCATTACAACTTGATATTGCTTTAGGTGTTGGAGGATATCCTAAAGGTAGAATTGTTGAGATATATGGACCTGAGTCTTCTGGAAAAACAACTTTTGCATTACACGCAATTGCAGAAGTTCAAAAACTTGGTGGAAGAGCAGCATTTATAGATGCAGAACATTCTCTAGATCCTGTTTATGCCTCTAATTTAGGAGTTAATATTGATGAATTATTATTGTCGCAACCTGATACTGGAGAACAAGCTTTAGAAATATGTGATGCACTTGTTAAGAGTGAAGCGGTAAGTATTATTGTTGTTGATTCGGTTGCTGCATTAGTACCACAAGCAGAAATAGATGGCGAGATGGGTGATACTCATGTTGGATTGCAAGCAAGATTAATGTCTCAAGCTTTGCGTAAGTTATCTGGATCTATTAATAAAACTAATACAATAGTAATATTTATTAATCAATTAAGAGAAAAAGTAGGAGTGATGTTTGGTAATCCAGAAACTACTCCCGGAGGTAAGGCTTTAAAATATTATGCGTCTGTTAGATTAGATATTAGACGTGGTGAGCAAATAAAATTAGGTACTGATATTGTTGGTAATAAAACTAATATTAAGGTAGTTAAAAATAAGGTAGCTCCGCCTTTTAAAACTGCAACTGTAGAAATTATGTATGGAGAAGGTGTTTCTCATGTTGGTGAGTTAATTGATTTAGCGAGTGATGCTAATGTTATTGATAAGAGTGGAGCTTGGTATGCTTATAATAATGAAAAAATTGGTCAGGGTAAAGAAAATGCTAAATTGTTTTTAAAAAATAATCCAGATATTTGTAATGAAATAGAAAAAAAGGTTAGACAACATTACGGTATTGGTGGAAAGATAAAAGTTGAAGGATAGTTGTTATGCAACTATTTTTTTGTTGGCATGTCGTAATTTCTTTTTAAAATATCTAAATTCCGTTTGCCTTTTATACATTTATACTTGACTTTATTTTAAAACATCGATACAATTATATTGTATAGTTAAATTAATAATTTTTTCTATAAAATATACACGTGTAGGAATGGAGGTGTTCATGTGGAAGGTGCATTATGGTTCTCCATTGTCCAAATCGTTCTTGGATTTATATTAGGAATAGCGGTAATTTTACTGGGTTTTTACGTTAAAAATAAAAAAGATCAAAAAAAGGCAGAAAATATAATTGAAGTTGCTAAAAAAGATGCCGAAAAACTAAAAAGAGATAGTTTATTTGAAGCAAAGGAAGAAATTCATAAGTTAAAATTGGAAGCTGAAAAAGAAGTAAAAGAGAAGAAAAACGAAATAAAAGAATCAGAAGAACGTCTTTTACAACGTGAAAATAATATTGATAGACGTGATGTAGTTATTCAAAATCGTGAGAATAATTTAGAAGAAAGAGAAAATAATCTTTTATTAAAACAAAAGGAAATTCAAGAAGAAAAAGATAAGATGGAGGAGATTAGTAAAAGACAACTAGATGAATTGGAAAAAATAAGTAAATTTACTAGACAACAAGCTCATGATGAAATCATGAAAATTGTAGAAGAAAAGATGGCTAATGAAATAGCGACTTTTATCAAAGATAGTGAAGCTGAAGCTAAATTAGAAGCAAATGCTAAGGCTAAAGAGATGTTAGTTTCTTCAATGCAAAAATATGCAGCTGATGTAACTAATGAATTAACTGTATCTGTTATTAATCTTCCTAATGATGAGATGAAAGGAAGAATAATAGGTAGAGAAGGAAGAAATGTTAGAACTATTGAATCAGTTACTGGTGTTGATTTAATAATCGATGATACACCAGAGGCGATTGTTATTTCAAGTTTTGATCCATTAAGACGAGAAATAGCTCGTTTGACATTAGAAACATTAATTAAAGATGGTAGAATACATCCAGCGAGAATTGAAGAGGTGTATGATGCTACTTCAAAAGATGTTAATCAAAGGATTAAAGAATATGGTAAGGATGCGATGTATCAATTAGGAATTTCTAGAATGGATCCAGAATTGGTAGAGATTGTTGGAAAATTACATTTTAGAACTAGTTATGGTCAAAATGCATTGACTCATTCTTTGGAGGTTGCTTATTTATCTGGAATACTTGCTGGTGAATTAGGAGAAAATGTTCAACTTGCCAAAAGAGCTGGTTTACTTCATGACATAGGAAAAGCAATTGATTATGAAACTGAGGGTAGTCATGTTCAAATAGGTGTTGATTTAGCTAAAAAATATGGTGAAAACGAGGTTGTAATTAACGCAATAGCGTCTCATCATGGTGATACTAATTCGACTAGTATTATTTCAACTATTGTTGCCATTGCAGATACTATTTCTGCTTCTCGTCCTGGTGCTAGAAACGATTCTACGGAAAATTATTTTCAACGCCTTGAGCAACTAGAAGAGATTGGAAATTCTATTTCTGGAGTTGATAAGACTTATGCAGTACAAGCTGGACGTGAGCTTCGTGTAATGGTTAAACCTGAAGAAGTTGATGATTTGACTTCGCATAAAATAGCTAGAGAAATAAAAGAAAAAATTGAGTCAGAAATGCAATATCCTGGTACTATAAAAGTAACAGTTATAAGAGAAACTAGAGCTATGGAAGAGGCTAAATAGTTTCTTTTTTATTTAATTTTTTAATATATATTTAAAAAAAATAACAAATATGTTATAATGTTTATGTTATTAGGAGGAATCTAATGGGATTATTTGACAAGATAAAGAATGCTTTTAGTAAAAATAATAAGGAAGTTGAAAAATATGATGTTGGATTAGAAAAAACACGTCGTGAATTTATTTCAAAACTTGGTAATTTGTCTAAAAAATATAAGTTTTTGGATGATGATTATTTTGAAGAATTAGAAAATATCTTAATTATGGCTGATATTGGTGTAAATACTGTTATGAATTTTGTTGATAAATTAAAACATCGTGTTAGCAGTGAAAAAATTACTGATGTTAATTATATGAAGGATTTAATTATTGATGAATTGTTCATTATGTATGTTGGGAATAATATTATTAATAGCAAAATTAACTTTAGTAATAATGGTCCAACTGTTATTTTAATGGTAGGTGTTAATGGAGTAGGAAAAACTACTACTATTGCAAAACTAGCTTATAATTTAAAAAACGATGGAAAAAAAGTATTACTTGTTGCGGCCGATACCTTTCGAGCAGGGGCTATCGAGCAGATAAAATCCTGGGCTGATAATATTGATGTTGATATTTTAACTACTAATTCTAAAGATCCTTCTAGTGTAGTTTTTGATGGAGTTAAAAAAGCTAAAGATGAAGCTTATGATGTAGTTTTGATTGATACAGCGGGTAGGTTGCAAAATAAAGTTAATTTGATGCAAGAATTGGCTAAAATAAATAAAGTTATTAAAATGCATATTCCTGATGCTCCACATGAGACTTTATTAGTAATAGATGCTACTACTGGTCAAAATGGAATATCGCAGGCTAAATCATTTATGGAAATTACTGATATTAGTGGAATAGTTTTAACTAAACTTGATGGAACTGCTAAAGGAGGAATAGTTTTGGCTATTAAAGAGGAAATTGGTATTCCTGTTAAGTTTGTTGGTTTAGGAGAGAAAATAGATGATTTAGAGAAGTTTGATATAGAAAAATATATATATGGTTTATTTAAAGATTTATAGAAAGGGTTTGATTTTGTGTCTAATGTAGAGAAAGTTAAAAAAAATACTAAAAAAGAAAAAGAAGTTGTTGTTTTTGAGGATTTAAAATTAATTAAAATTTTTGTTATTATAGTTGGTGTGATATTTGTTATTATGTTTATTTTATCATGTTTTGTCCGTGAATTTATTCCTGCTACTTTAATTGCTTTATCTTTGGAGTCTTTTGCCATTTCTTATTATTTTTATGAGAAGAAAGCTTCTTCAGCTATTACTTATTTGTTTTTTATAAGTGGAGCGGTTGTTCTTATGATATCTGTAGTTTATACTATTGTTAAGGTTGTTTAATGGAACAAAGAGATTATTATATACTTTTATATGATTTTTATGGCAATTTACTTAATAATAAGCAACAAGAGTGTTTTGAAGCTTATTATTTTGATAATTTAAGTCTACAAGAAATAAGTGAAAATTTAGGAGTAAGTCGTAATGCTATTCATAAGATGCTTATTAATGTACAAAATAAATTGTTATTTTATGAGGGTGAACTAAGATTATTTGATAAAAATAAAAAATTGGAATTAATATTAAGTGATGTTGATAAAAATCTTAGAGATAAGATTATGAATATCTTTAATTAGAAAGAGTGATTAGATGGATCAAAATAGTATTTTAGCTCGTTATGCATATGAGCTTACTAAAAATATGTATATTACTAATCCTGCGATAGCTCGTGAAAAAGAAATAAAGGAAATGATTTTGATTTTGCTTACACCAGAAAAATCAGCTATGTTAGTTGGTAAACCAGGTATTGGTAAAACAGCAATAGTTGAAGGATTAGCATATAAAATTCAGTGTAATGATGTGCCTGATGCTCTAAAAGGTTATAGAATTTTTAGAATTAATACTTCGGCTTTAATAGGTATGGAAAATGGTGATAATCGAGTATTTAGATTAATTGAAGAGTTAAAGACTCAAACTAAAGTAATTTTATTTATTGATGAGATTCATACTTTAATTGGTAATGAGGCAACTGGTGCTCTAGATTTGGCTAATATGTTTAAAGAAGGATTAGGGCGTGGAGATATTAAGATGATTGGTGCAACAACGGAATATGAATATGATCATTATATTGTTCGTGATAAGGCTTTTATGCGCCGTTTTGAGAAGGTTGATGTGGCAGAGCCTACTATGGAGATGTGTGTTGAGATACTTATGAAATCTATTCCTAAATTGGAAATACAATCTGGTGTTACTTTACCATATACTGATTTTATTAAGGAAAAAATAGCTAAATTTATTGTTAATATGACTAGTGAATATAAAAGAGTTTATGAGGTTTCTTCTCGTTATCCTGATATTGCTTTAGTAATACTTAGACAGGCTTTTTCTAATGCTATTTATAATAATCGTAAGTATGTTAGTTTTAAAGATATATATGATGCTATTAGGTTTACTAAAGCAGTTTATCCTGATGTAATAAAAAAAGAACTAGTAGTTTTTGCTGAAGATTTTAAAGATGAATTAAAAGCAGAAAATGTTATTGTAGATGCGAATAATTATTTACATGATTAACTATATATTAGTGGAGGTTTTATATGAAATTAGAAAAAATTTTAAAAAATTTAGATTACAAATTAGTGCAAGGAAGTATCGAGAAAGATATTAGTGATATTATTTATGATTCAAGAAAAATTAGTCGAGATACTATTTTTGTTGCATTAGTTGGTTATAATACTGATGGGCATAAATATATATATGATGCAATTTCTAAAGGAGCAAGTTGCATTGTTGTATCAAAAGATGTAGAAGTTGATGAAAATATTACTGTAATTAAAGTTAAAAATACAAGAGAAGCTTTATCTATTATATCTGCTAATTATTTTGAAAATCCAACAGATAAGATAGTAACAATTGGTGTTACTGGTACTAAAGGAAAGACTACTACTACATTTATGATTAAAAAAATTATGGAATGTGCAGGTAAAAAAATTGGATTAATGGGAACTAATGGAGTATTTTATAATGATGTTTATATTCCTTTAGATAATACTACTCCTGAATCTTATGAAGTACAAAAATATATTCGTCAAATGGTTGATGCTAAAATGGAATATATGGTTATGGAAGTATCTTCACAGGCTTTAAAATATAATCGTTGTGATGGATTTGTTTTTGATTATGGAGTTTTTACTAATTTAACACATGATCATATTAGTGATTTTGAGCATCCGACTATTGAAGATTATATTTCTTCTAAGGCTTTACTGTTTCAAAGATGTAAGCATGGAGTATTTAATATGGATGATAAGAATTATAATAATATGATTAAAAATGCTACTTGTGATATTTATACTTTTGGTTATAATAAAGAGGCTAATGTTTATATTAAGAATGTTGAATTAATTCGTGATAAAAAGTCGATTGGAATAGATATGGAACTAGCTAATGATATAAACGATGTAATAAGAGTTAATACTCCAGGTAAATTTTCTTCTTATAATGCATCTTGTGCAATTAGTGTTTGTCATTTGCTTGGTATTGATGTAGAAGATATGAAAAAAGCTTTAGTTGATTTTTCTGTTAAAGGTAGAGTAGAGCCAGTATCTGTTTTGGATGGAGTAACATTTATTATTGATTATGCTCATAATGGTGTTGCTATGGAGAGTATTTTAACAACGATGCGTGAATACAATCCTAAAAGATTAATTACTATTTTTGGTTGTGGTGGCAACCGTAGTAAAGAGCGTAGGTATGAAATGGGAGAAGTATCAGGTCGTTTAGCAGATTTTTCTATTGTAACTAGTGATAATCCACGATTTGAAGAGCCGGAAGCTATTATTAATGATATTTTATCTACTTTAACTAAAACTGGTGGTAAATATATAACTATTGTTGATCGAAGGGAAGCTATTAAATATGCTTTAGATAATGCGCAAACTGGTGATATTATCTTATTATTAGGTAAAGGGCATGAAGATTATCAAGAAATTGAAGGTGTAAAACACCATTTTGATGATAAAGAAGTTGTTTTAGAAATTTTAAAGGAAAAAAAGTAGCATTGTTGTTACTTTTTTGGGTAATTATGTATAAATTAATCGCGGTTGATTTTGATGGGACTTTATTAGATGATAAGAAAATGATGTCTATAAAAACTATTAATAAGTTTAAAAGTTTAAGGGAAAAAGGCTATCTAATTGTAGCTGTAACAGCGCGTAATTTTAATAGTGCAAAAGCAGTAGTTGATATAAATTTATTTGATTATTTAATTGTTAACAATGGTGCTTATTTATATGATGTTAGGCTTAAAAAAGGAGAAACTTTAGGGGTAATATCAAAAGATAGTGTTTTAAATATAATTAATGATGTAAAAAATGTAAGTAATGATATAATTGTTATTTCTAATTATAATTATTTCTATTATAAGGGTAAGTTTCCTTTTAGATATTTTTTTGATAAGAAAATAAATAGTTTGGATAAAATAAAAGAAGATATTATGAGAATTAATATTATTATTAATAATGAATTTGATATTAATTATTATAATGATTTTATTAGAAATAAATATTTGGATGTAAATTGTTTTATTATGCAAGATTCTGGTAGTAATAATAAGAGAATTAGTGTTAATCCAAAAGGAATAAATAAAAAAAATATTTTGGAAAAATTAGCTTTAAGTCTTAATATTAAGTTAGAAGAAATTATCTTTTTTGGTGATGGATTAAATGATGTTGAATTAATTGAATCAGTAGGATGTGGTGTTGCAATGAAAAATGCTGTTTCTGAAGTTAAAGATAAAGCCAAGTATATAACTTTATCTAATAATGAAGATGGAATAGTTGCTTTTTTGGATAAGTTTTTAGATAAATAGACTTTATGTATAATTAAAATAAACCAGAGATGGTTTATTTGTTTTTGATTAATAATTTTTTGGATAAAGTGATTTGATATTTATTAAAAAAGATATACGTTAGTTTTTTGATTTGTTTTTATTATTTTGTGATATACTTGTTATAAAGCTAAATCTACAATTAATTAGCATATAAAGAATATTTATTTGGAACACAAATTATCAGAGGTAACTACTATGAGGAAATTCGGGAATTCCGAATTTTCTACTAAACCAACGAATTATTATAATCTTGAAATGATAATTGCTATTGGTTTTCGTGTGAAATCTAATCAAGGTACTAAATTTAGAATATGGGCTAATGATAAATTAAAACATTATTTAGTAAAAGGATATAATCTAAATGTAGAAAGATTTAAAAATAATGGTAATGATCCTTACTTTGATGAACTTCTTGATAAAATAAGAGATATAAGAACAAGTGAAAAAGTTTTTTGGAGAAAAATATTATATATATGTAACTTCAGTTGATTATAATCCAAAAAAAGAAATTACAATTAATTTTTTCAAGACTGTTCAAAATAAAATGCATTATGCTATTTCAAATAATACTGTTGCTGAAATAAATGTATTAAAGAAAAAGGTAAATGTTTAGTATTTAAATGGCTTGATAAGGAACAAATATTAAGTGAAAATATTGCTCCAAATTTTATGGTTAACGATTTGATTGATTATATAGATGAATGTCATAGAAATAAAAAATATATAAGAAGAATGAGGAGAAAATAAATATGAAAAATAGGGATATAAATATAAGAATAGAAGATTATATATTAAATTGTCGTGCAGTAGCAATTATTATAAATAATGATAATATTTTATTCCAAAAAAGAAAGCAAGATGAATTTTGGGCTTTACCAGGTGGAAAAATAAGGGTAGGAGAAACTACTAAAGAAACTGTTATAAGAGAATTAGAAGAAGAACTAGGTTTAAATAAATTTAATGTTAGTGAAGTATCAAATATATCAGAATATTTCTTTGAATTTGGGAAAGATAAATATCATCAATTTATTTTTGGACATAAAGTTTTAGTAAAAGATGATGAATGGATATTAAAAAATAACGAATTTGATGGAATAGAAGACCAAGAAAATTTGGTATTTAAATGGTTTAAATTAGAAGAATTAAGAACATCCCCAATAAAACCTGATTTTCTTAAAGAACAATTAGAAAATATTAATAAAAAAGAATTACAATTTATTACTTATAAAGAAGAAAAATAAATGATAATAAAAAGAGAAAACACTTTTGATATTATAAAAGAAAAAATATATTTAGATAGTATTTCTAATTTTTCTTTGGCTGAAATAGACTTTATGTATAATTAAAATAAACCAGAGATGGTTTATTTGTTTTTGATTAATAATTTTTCTATGTAATTAACAAATAAGTACATAAGATAAGATACTATCATTAAAATAATAATTCCACTGATTACTAAATTAAGATTAAACACTTGAGATCCATACATTATTAAATATCCTAAACCTTCTTTTGATACTAGAAATTCTCCCATAATAACTCTGCTATTACCCCATAGGGAGAAAATAGATAAGGGTTATAAGATTCTTAAAAAGAAAGGAAATAGTAGTAATAATGGGAGCAAAAATGACTTGCCCTTTTTGTAATAGTAAGGAGACTATAAGTATTATTTATCTGTATAGGTATAATGATAATAATACATTTGTAAAAAATAATAATGAAGAAGTTAAATATTCAGAGAAAATAAGAAAGCCTAAAAGAAAAAATTATGATGGAACATTTATAACTGATCATAATTATAATAAATATTGTAAAAAATGTAATAAATCATTTAATTCTAGTAAATATATGCAGTAGATATAAGCAAAATAACATTAGTATTTATATTAAATAAAATTAGATATAAATTTGAATTTATACTTAATGATAATCTAACTTTCATAATTAAAAGAAACTATGAATTTGTAAACCAAGAAATATAGTTAAATAAAGATAAAATAAAAATTTTAGATAGCATTCCAAAATCTAAAATAAAATTTTGGAATAAAGAATATATTAGTCAAAACTTTGATAATTATAAATGGATTTATAGATTTAATAAAAAAATATGATAAAGATAATATATTAGAAATAAATTTATAATTATGTAAAATTTAGACATTAATAGTAATTATTTATGGTAAAATATTATTAGAAAGTTGGTGATTTACTTGTATAAAAATAATGATGAACTTTTAGATATATTAGATGAATTATTAGCAAACAAAGAAAATGAATGTGTAGAATTTAAACGTGCTAAAAATGATTTTGATATAGATTTATTGGGTAAATATTTTTCAGCACTTGGAAATGAAGCTAATTTGAAGAATAAGCAATATTCTTGGATTATTTTTGGTGTTGATGATAAAACACATAATTTAATAGGTACAAATTTTTTATATGATAATAATTTTAATAAAATCAAAAAACAAATAGCAGATAATACAACAGATAATATAACTTTCATTGAAATATATTCAATTTATAAGGACGATAAAAGAGTTATTATGTTTCAAGTGCCTGCAGCATCTGGAGTTCCTATTAATTGGAAAGGTTTTGCCTACGGTAGAGCCGGAGAATCTCTTATGCCACTTGCATCAAATAAAATAGAACAAATAAAAGCAACTGCAAATTATGATTGGTCTAGACAAATAATTTATGAAGCAACAATTGATAATATTGATGAAGAAGCAATCAAATTAGCACGTGAACAATTTAAGAAAAAATATGAAGGAAAAGAAGTAGCAAATGAAATTGATAATATATCCGATATAGATTTTTTAAATAAAGTAAAACTTACTCTAAATGGGAAAATTACTATGGCTTGTATGCTACTTTTAGGGAAAAATGAAGATGATTATTTAATGAATGGATATAATCCTAAAATGACATGGAAATTATATGACGAAATAAATGTTGTTGATTATGAACACTTTGGTATTCCGTTTATTGTAAATGTAGAAAAATTAAAATCAAAAATTAGAAATTTAAGATATAGATATATGGTTAATGAAAATACTTTATTTCCAAATGAAGTAGATCAATACGATAATTATATTTTACGTGAGTTAATTAATAATTGTATTGTTCATCAGGATTATAGACTTCATGGAAATATTAATGTTATGGAATATAAAGATAAATTAATCATTACAAATGAGGGAAATTTTATTCCTGAAACAGTTGAAAATGTTTTAAAAGATGGTTTTTCATCACCATATTATAAAAATCAATTTTTGGCAAATGCAATGGTAAATTTAAATATGATTGATACTGTTGGAAGTGGGATAAGAAGAGTTTATGATATCCAAAAAAGAAAGTTTTTTCCAATGCCTGATTATGACTTAAGCGTCGATAATAGGGTTAAAGTAACTTTATATGGAAAAGTAATAGATGAAAAATATAGTAAAATATTATTTGAAAAAACTAATTTAGATATTGAAAAAGTAATGCTTTTAGATAGAGTTCAAAAAGGATATGAAATAACAAAAGAACAAAGTGATTATTTAAGAAAAGATAATTTAATAGAAGGTAGATATCCTAATATTTATATATCATCAGATATAGCTAAAATAACCAATAAAAAAGATGAGTATATAGATAATAAAGGATTAGATAACTCATATTATAAGGATTATATTATAACTTATATAGAAAATTTTGAAAAAGCCAATAGAGATGATATTAATAAATTAATATATCCAAAATTACCAGTAAATATGACAGAAAAAAATAAAAATAATAGAGTTCGTTATTTGTTAACTATGTTGAAAAAAGAAAATAGAATTGAAAATATAGGTTCTGATTCAAAGCCTATATGGATTTTAAAAAAATAATTTTCGCAGAGATTTGCAGAACTTTTTGCAGAGATTTGCAGAATTTTTATAGAACAAAAGATATTTAGAAATAGGTGTAAATGTTAAAATAAAATATGTTAGTATGTTTCTAGAAATACTGCTCCAAGTGTTATTTATTCATATAAATTGAAAGAAAGTATGAAAAAAATAAATATTCTTTATCTAGAATAGTTGTTGGTTATTGTTGGAATGGATTGCAGTATATAGGTAATAATGTTGTTGCAGATTTTTCTAATCATGGTTCTGTAGCCCCTTCATTTAAAAGAGTTAAAAGGTTATATAAAGAAGATTTTGACAAGGCAAATGCTATAGCAACTAATTTAATAAAAAATGCCTATAGAGTTCTTTTAACTCGTGGAATAAAAGGTTGCTATATATATTGTGAAGACGACAAGTTGGGATAATATTTTAAAAATGAGATAAAAAAAGTGACTGATTAATACAAGAAAGTAGGGAAATTATGAAAAAATATAATGTAATTGTAATATTTAATAAAGATTTAACACAAACACTTATGTGTAAAAGAACAAAGGAACCTTACATAGGAATGTATAATTTAGTTGGTGGAAAAATACAAAAAGAAAATGATGGATTAAATGAAGCATATAGAGAACTAGAAGAAGAGACTGCTATAACAAGAAAAGATACTTCTCTTTCGCATTTCATGAATATTGAATATATATCTTTTGATAAAATTATTGAAGTTTATTATGGGGTATTAAATAAAGATGTAGAATTAATTGAAGAAGTCAATAAACTTGAATGGGTAGATATTAATGACGATTTTTTTGACATGAGTAAATATGCTGGTGAGGGAAATATTGGTCATATAATTGAAGAAATAAAAATAAGTTTTAGTGATAATTAACAAGCATGCGTCACTTTTTCGATAGCGTGCCATTTATGTTCCTATAAAACGTGGTAATATAGTATTATAGGATAATTATAAAAGAATTGAGTTTGAGAGATGTTTTTTTGAAGTGATAAAGTAAAAGTAGACACATAAAAAGAATGTGATCTACTTTTCTTTTGATATAATTAAAATAAACCAGAGATGGTTTATTTGTTTTTGATTAATAATTTTTCTATGTAATTAACAAATAAGTACATAAGATAAGATACTATCATTAAAATAATAATTCCACTGATTACTAAATTAAGATTAAACACTTGAGATCCATACATTATTAAATATCCTAAACCTTCTTTTGATACTAGAAATTCTCCCATAATAACTCCGCTATTACCCTTGGTGCGAGAATATTTGCAAAGGTTATAAGATTCCAGGAAAGGTGTAATAAATATGGGAGCAAAAATGACTTGTCCTTATTGTAACAGTAAGGATACAACAAGTGTTATTTATCTTTATAGATATAATGATAATAATAATAATAATAATAATACTTTTATTAAAAAGAATAATGATGAAGTAAAATATTCAGAAAGAAAAAGAAAACCTAAAAGGTTAAACTATGATGGAACTCTTATAACTGATCATAATCATAATAAGTATTGTAATAAATGTCATAAATCATTTAATTCAATAGAAAACTTATATGCAGTAGATATTAGTAAAATAACATTAGTATTTATGTTAAGTAAAGCAAGATATAAGTATGAATTTATATTTGATGATAAACCGACATTTTTATTTAAAAAGAACTATCAATTAATTAATCAAGAAATAATTACTAATAAAGATAAAATTAAAATACTAGATAGTATAACTAATTCTAAAATAAACTTTTGGAATAAAGAATATATCAATAAAGATTATGATAATTATAAATGGATATTAAAGTTAGAGTATTATAATGGACTTTCAGAATGTTTTAATGGACACGATATGATTCCAAATAATTGGAATATATTTATAAATGGATTTAAAAATTTTATAAATAGATATGATGAAGATAATTTATTAAGAAAAATAAAAAATAACTAGAAATATGAAGATATATGTCCGAAAATATAGTATAATTTATTTAGTAGTTTATTAAAAATAATAGTCAGGAGGAAGATTAAATGGAAGAACATGGAAATATAATAATTTATAAAGATAAAAATGGTAATGACAATATTGAAGTAAAAATGCAAGATAATACTGTTTGGTTAAATCAAGAACAATTAGTTAAATTATATAATTCAAGTAAATCTAATATATCTGAACACATTAAACACATATTTGAAGATGGAGAATTAGAAGAAAATTCAGTTGTTCGGAATTTCCGAACAACTGCAAGTGATGGTAAAAATTATAATGTAAATTATTATAATCTTGATATGATTGTTGCAATTGGATTTCGTGTTCGCTCAAATGTAGGAACTAATTTTAGAAGATGGGCAAATGAAAGATTAACTGAATATATGACTAAAGGATTTACAATGAACGATGATTTACTTAAACGAGCTGGTGGTGGATTATATTTTGATGAATTACTATCTAGAATTCGTGATATTAGATCATCAGAAAAAGTATTTTGGAGGAAAATACTTGATATTTATGCAACTTCTATTGATTATG
This sequence comes from uncultured Bacilli bacterium, assembly GCA_944358825.1. Lineage (GTDB taxonomy): Bacteria > Bacillota_I > Bacilli_A > RF39 > UBA660 > CALVVX01. Next base: position 27,567 of record CALVSA010000004.1, on the reverse strand, counting down.
ATCCTAGAGCAGAAATTACTCAAGAATTTTTTAAGACAGTTCAAAACAAAATGCATTGGGCTGCACATGGACACACTGCTGCTGAAGTTATAGTAGAAAGAGCTGATGGAAATAAAGATTTTATGGGATTAACTACTTTCAGTGGAGATAGACCTACTTTGCTAGATGCTCAAATTGCTAAAAACTATTTAAATGATAAAGAATTAGACATCTTAAACAGAATTGTTTCTATGTATTTAGATTATGCAGAATTACAAGCTATTGAACAAAGAACTATGACAATGAATGATTGGGTTAAAGAATTAAATTACTTTTTAACTATGAATAGAAAAGATATTTTAAAAGATTCTGGTAAAATCAGCCATGAAGAAGCAATGAATCATGCTAGAAAAGAATATGACAAATATAAAGATAGAATTTCATTAAAACCTAGTGAGGTTGAACTTCATTATTTAGAAAGTATTAAAGATTTAGAAAAATTAGAAAATAAAGATTAACATTTGAGTATGTAAGAATTTCTTACATACTGAATGAACTAGTAAGTTTTTCTTACTAGTTGATAATACAAAATCAAAATATCAAATAATTTTTGATAGTTCAGAAAAATCTATAAAGGTATGTTTAGCGACATATCTTTTTTTATTGTGTAAAAAGAAAGGAGAAATGATATATGGAATTAAATTATGCAATATTAAGAGTTGAACCTATAATGACTATACCTGATTTAGCACAAATAGGATCACATAATAAACGAGAAAAGAAAGCATATCAATCTAACCCAAATATTAAATTAGAATTAACTAAAAATAATATAGAACTTGTTCCTTTAAATGTAAAATATGTTAAAGGTTTTGATGAATTAACTAAAGAATATAAAAAGGAACATGATGAGAGAATGAAAACTGAACGAGCTGATAGAAAGAAAAGATACCATGAAATGTTAAATAGTTCTAAAAATGTTGTAGCTGATGAATTAGTTATGACTGCTTCACATAATTTCTTTAAAGATATGTCTAGAGAGCAAATAAAAGATTGGGCTGATATTTGTATGGAATTTGTTTATAATGATTTAGGTTATAAAAAAGAACAAATACTTCATGCTACTGTCCATTTAGATGAAGAAACACCACATATTCATTGTGTTGTAGTTCCACTTGTTAAGAAATTAGATAAAAGAACTGATACTGAAAGATATACTATTTCTAAAAAACAATATATTAAAGATAAAATTCAGTTATCACATTTACAAGATTTATATCATAAAAGATTAACTGATAAAGGTTATGATCTAGAACGAGGTATTAAAGGAAGTGATAATAAACACATTAAAATAAAAGAATATAAACAACTTACTAAAAAACTAAATCATGAATTAAATGTTAAAAATGATAGATTTGATAAAGCAATGAATGATTTTGAAGAAAAAATGAAAACAACCAAACAAACATTTATTGTAGATAAAGATTTTGTTAAAGTTAGAAAAGACACTTTTGATAGTATGAATAATGTTATTAATGAATCTAAAAAAGTAATGGAATTACAACCTAAACTACAAACAATATTTAATGAAGTTGATAGTTATGCTAATAGTTATAAATCACTAGAAAAAGAAAATCAAAAATATAAGAAAGAAGTTAGTAAACTTGAAACTGAAAATAAAGAACTAAAAGATGAAAATAGAAGCTTAATTTATAGATTAAATGAACTATTTCAATTACTAAAGAAATTCTTAAGGAAACTATTACAACGAGGTAATGATTATACAAAAGATGAAACTGCAGATGTTGTTAAAGATTGTTATGACAATAGTGAGTTTGATATGGGAGATGTTATTAGAATATCTAAAGGAACAACTAAACAAGATGAATTATTTGAATATGTTGAAGCACCAGATTACTATAAAGAACGAGTTAGAGATTATGATGAAGATGACTACGATAAAGATGATTTTGATTTAAGTAGATAAAATTAAAAAATACTCTTGATTTTTTTAATTGTTAGAGTGATAAATAGTAAAACAGAAATTTGAGATTATACCCCATTTAAATGCTTATAGTTAAGTTTTAAGTTAATGTTTAATCTCTTATCTGTTCTTTAAATAAAATGCCTAAAATGGCTAATTTGAAAGGAGAATATTTATGTTATTAGATAATAATACCGAGAAAGTCATTGATTTAGTTGAAATGTTTGATGATTTAAATGATATTGGTAAGATTAGACTAGCAATACACCTACTTGAAGATTTAGGATTTACACCTACTTATGATATTAATAACTTTATTAAACTTTTAAAAAATGTATTATTAATACTAGATCCTGAATCTAAAAATGTAATAACTAACTTTGCTAAATATGAAAACCTACTATTTATTTCAGCAAAGTATATGGAACTATCATTATTAGAAAAACAAAAATTTTTAGTAGAAATGCTATTTAATATCTATCAATATGACTTTAGAAATGAAGAAATAAATACTAAAATCAATGAACAATTAAATGTATATGATTATTGTTATTCATTAAATGTATTATAAAAGCGGGAATATGTTTTAATTAGCATACTCTCGCTTTTTTATTTTTAGTTCTACCAACTAAATAATCCATTGATATATTATACTTTTTACAAATAGTATAGATAGTAATTGTATTTATTAGATAACGACCAGTTTCATAAGTGCTATAAGTAGTTTGAGATATTTTACAATCATCTGCTAGTTGTTGTTGGGATAAATTTAGCTCATTTCTAATTTCTTTTAGTTTTGAACCTATTTTCTTTTTATCAGTTTTAATCTTGTCATATTTAGTATTTTTTCTGGTAAAACCAACTACGAAGTCCATAGAAAAATCATACAAATTACAAAATCTAATTAACTTATTAAAAGGCATTGTGTCATGTGCATTCTCCCAACCAGAAACTGTATTTTTAGATACACCAAATACATAACCTAATTCTTGTTGTGTCATCTCTAATTCTTCTCTACAATACTTTAAATTATTATTAATCATACTACTATCACCTAGTAATAATTTTCCCATTAATAATTAAATTATTGCTAATAGTGTGGGTCTATTACTGAAAATGTGATATAATAATATAAGTTGAAAGAGAGGACAATATATGCATTTTAGAGATTGTTTATTTACTTTTATAAAATTATTAGGAATTATAGTGTTTGCAATTATAGTTTACTATTTAGTTAATTTTGATTATCATTTAGGTGTTTCATATTGTAATTATGTTAATATTCCAAAGGATTTTTCTTTAACTGTTATGAGTCCTGGATTTGCAATAGAGATTTGTATCATACTTTTTGTTTTTGAAATAGCAATATTAGGGTTTATTATCAACAAATTAAAACTATTATTACAAAAAAATAATTAATTAAGAGCATTACATACAATAATAGATGTTTTCTATGTTATAATAGTATTAGATAAAAAAGAGGTGCTTGTCTTATGAATAATAAAATTGATGTTAATGAAAAAATAATTTCTTTATATAAATTTATTTCGGAATTTTGTAAAGTTAAACATAAAATTGTTACAAACGATAAAAGTTATATGTGGACATTTCAAATTAGCAACATACCTGAGGATCCAGACAATATAAGTGTTTTATATAGTGATAAAAATATATCAGATGAAGAAAATGAGGAATTATTTGATGAACCAAATTATTTATTAAAAGTTCATAAACCAGAATTTCAGAAGTGTCCAGAACCACCAGAAAATTTAAAAAAATGGTTGCTAGATAATTGGAATTATCATAAAAATGAGGCTAGAGTTAGAGAAAAAATTGAACACATTAATAATAAAACTAATGAAAAAGAAACAGAATTATTTGATGATGATCAAAACAGAAGAAAACAGCTAGAACAGTGGTTAGAAAAAAGAAAAATTTGGGTTGAAAAGCAATTACTTATTGAAAAAACAAGAGATTTCTTTACTGAATTATATATGAAATATATTGATTTACAGCGAGAATCTGAAACTATTGAAATAATAATAGCAAATGGTTATATAAAAGATAATAATGATCCAGATATTTATCATCCTATAATTACTAAAAGATTAAGCATGAATTTTGATGCAGCTGAAAACACAATATATATTCTTAATACAAACGCAAAATCAGAGTTATATAGTGAATTGTTTCAAGTAATGGAAGATATTAATCTAGAATCTTTATCAACATTGAATTCTGATTTAATGCAACATGATTACCATCCAATGGATAGAAATGATACAAAGGAGTTCTTAAAAGTCTTGACCCACAAAATTTCATCAAATAGTAAGTTCGTTGAAGATGAAGATGATAATGACGAGAATAATAATAGAATATTAATGTATTTTAAACCATGTATAATCATTAGGAAAAGATTAGATGGAACAATTAAGGCAATAGAACAAATAATAAAAAATATAGAAGAAACGGGATTTATTCCAGAACATTTATTAGATATTGTCAATGGTGGATTATTAGATAAACCAGTAGAACTTGAAGAAACAGTTGAAGAATTACTAGCAAAAGCTGGTGGCGAAAGTATAGATATATTATTAACTAAAGAGGCAAATAAAGAACAATTAGAAATAGCAAAAAGAATCGAAATGTATAATGCAGTATTAGTTCAAGGCCCTCCAGGAACAGGTAAAACACATACAATAGCAAATTTAATTGGACATTTTTTGGCAAAAGGAAAAAGTGTTTTAGTTACTAGTTATACAAAAAAAGCTTTAACTGTGTTAAAAGAAAAATTGCCAAAGAGTATGCAAAGTTTATGCGTTAGCGTTTTAGATGAATCTAATGAAGATATGGAAAATTCAATAGATGGTATCACAGAATATATGTCCAAATTTACATCGTTTGAATTAAAAAAACAGATTGATAAGTTAAAAGATGAAAGATTAAAAATAATTGATGAATTATCCAAAACAAGAAAGAAAATATATAATGCATTAAATGATGAATACAAGAGTATTGTATTGAATGGTGATGAAATATCTCCCTCAGAAGCAGCTAAATATATTCTAGATAATAAAGGAAAACTAGACTATATAAATGGCAATATTAAATTGTATGAACCATTGCCACTTTCTATTGAGGAATTAAACTATTTATATTCTACTAATTCTAAACTCACAGATATTGAAGAAAAAGAATTAAATTATAAGCTACCAAGTCCTTATGATTTGATAACTCCAGAAAGATTTAAAAATATAATAGATGAAAATAACAGACTAAATAGCTCAATTAACGAAATAGCAAGTAATAAAAAATGGAAAATAAATACAGAGAATGATTTATATTTTGATACTGAATTTGGTAAATTTTATATCAATAATTTAGATGAAACCTTAATTAGAAATTTAAGTGAATATATTTATAATTATAAACAATGCGAAGAATGGGCTATAAACATATGCTGTGATGGAAAAAAAGGCGGAGCATATAAGAAAAGATGGACAACATTAATTCAAAAAATTCAATCAACAGTTAAAATTAATGAAAACATATTAGATAAGTATTTTGGTAAAACGATTACAGAAAACTTTGATGTTTTAGTTGAAAATAAAGAATTGATACTAAAATTAAAATCAATATTATCAAAGAAAGACAAAATTAGTAAATTTGATTTGTTAATAAATAGTAATTTAAATAAAATTATTAATTTAAGTGTGGTTAACAATAAACCATTAAGAACTGCAGAAGATTGTGAATTTGTATTAAATAGTATAGATTTACAAAATTCAAGAAAAGATTTATCTATTATATGGGATGAATTAATGGCAGAAAATGGAATGTCAAAATTTAAAGATTTAGATTTAAATGAACCAGAAAAAATTGCGGAAAAATACATTGAAAGTATTAATGAATATTTGAACTGGTATGCAAAAGATTACAATAAATTAATTGATTTATTAGGGAATGCAAATATACCTGACCAAATTGTTTTAAAAATAAATAATTTAGATAAAGATATTGATCAGATTAATAAGATTTTTGATTCAATACAAAATATACTTCCATCCATTGTTGAAATTTGTTTAAATCAAATTAAAATAGATAATAATAGAAAAGATATAGAAAAGACAGTTGATATTTTAGAAGATAATTCATTGATTAATTCTTCATTATGTATTAGTATGAAAAATTATTTGATAAGTAATAACTATGAAAAGTATTTAGAGGAATTTAGAAAATTAAGCAGTATTTATAACAAATATGAACTATTAAATAAAAGAAATGAATTGTTAAGTAAAATTGAACAAGTTGCACCTATTTGGGCTAATGATATTAAAAATCGAACTGGTATTCATGGTGAAAATAAATGTCCAAGCAACATTAAAGACGCTTGGAAGTATAGACAATATGAGTTAATTTTAGATGAAATGAAAAAAGAATCAATAGATATATTGCAAAGAAAAAGTCAAAAATTAAGTTCTGACTATAGAAAAATTACAGAAGAATATGCAAGTAAATGTGCTTGGTATGAATTATTATCAAGAACTGAATGTGATATTGATATGAAACAAGCCCTAAAAGGTTGGGAATTGACTATTAGAAAAATAGGAAAAGGAACAGGTAAAAATGCAGCAAAGCATAAAGCACAAGCACGAGATTTAATGGCTAAATGTCAAAATGCAGTTCCTTGTTGGATTATGCCAATGAATAAAGCAATTGAATCCTTAAAACCAGGTGAAAATGAATTTGATGTTATTATAATTGATGAAGCGAGTCAATCAGATATTTCGTCTCTTGCTATATCTTATCTTGGTAAAAAGATGATAGTTGTTGGAGATGATAAACAAGTAAGTCCAATGGCTGTTGGTGCAGAGATTGATAAAATTAATGCGTTGGAACAAATGTATATTAAAGATAAAATTCCAAATTCTCATTTATATAGTTCAAAAACATCTTTGTATGATATTGCAGCTACAACATTTCAACCATTAATGCTAAAAGAACATTTTCGTTGTGTGCCAGAGATAATTGGATTTAGCAATATGCTATCTTATGATTTTAAAATAAAACCATTAAGAGATTCAAGTAGTAGCAATTTATTGCCAGCAGTGGTAAATTATAGAGTTAATGGAAAAAGAACTGGAAAAATTAACAAGATAGAAGCTGAAACAATCATTTCTCAAATTAAAGCATGTTTGAATTTAGAAGAATATAATGGTAAAACATTTGGAGTTATATCATTATTAGGAGATGAACAAGCAAAGCTAATTCAATCACTAATGTTTAAATATATAGACCCGAGAGATATCGAAAAAAGAAAAATATTGATTGGAAATGCTTCAAATTTTCAAGGTGATGAAAGAGATGTTATATTTTTATCAATGGTTGATAGCGGAAATGAAGATGGTGGCCCATTACCATTTGTTGGTGTCGGTGTTGAAGAAGCAACGAAGAAAAGATATAACGTAGCTGCTAGTAGAGCAAAAGATCAACTTTGGGTAATAAACTCTTTGGATTCATCTATTGATTTAAAGCCAGGAGATATGCGTAAAAGATTATTAGATTATGCAACAAATCCTAATGCTTTTGCAATGAAGGAAGAAGAAATTAAGCGAAAAGCTGATTCTGTTTTTGAAGTTCAAGTAGCAAACAAATTGATTTCTGAAGGATATCATATTATACAACAATATCCTGTTGGAGCCTATCGATTAGATATAGTTGTTTTATGTGAAAATAAAAAAGTTGTTATAGAATGTGATGGTGAAAGATATCATAGCGGAGAGGAAAAAATCCGTGAAGATATGCAACGACAAGCTATTCTTGAAAGAATTGGCTGGAGATTTATAAGAATTAGAGGAAGTCAATTTTTTAAGAACCCAGATGAAACTATGCAAAATGTGATAACTCAATTAAATGATTTAAAAATATACCCAGAAGACGAAAATAAAATTGAAGAAACAAGAACTAGTGAATTATTAGAAAAGGTTAAATTAGAATCTAATAAATATTTAGAAGATATTCAAAATGGGAAAGAAATAGAAGTTGATTATAAAGATATATTATATGCTCTTGATACAAATAAGCATTTAAAAAATAATACTAGCACTCATAATACTATAAATACAGGTGATGTAATATGGGGACCTAGTCAATTTAGATATATGGTATTATATAGTGAAGGAATCAATAGAAAAGATATATCTGAATATTTTAATGTTGCTTATGATACTGTAAAAAAATCATTACAGGCTGTGTCAAAAAATTATAATGTATTGACAGCAGATTTGTGCATTGATGAATTTAAAAAAGAGTATAAGCAGAGTGAAAACTATCAAGAAATTATAAATAAATATTATAGTGATAAAAATATAAAAACTATAGAAAAACAAGAATTTAAACCAGAAAATGCAGAAAATAACGAAATATCGAAATTTAGTGATAATACAAAAAAATCACAACAAATAAAATTGAGTGAATCACTTAATAAAAAAGATAGTGACTTATTTATTAATGAACTAAATCAAAACAATATAAAAATTATTGATAATAGAGAGAAATCAGATATAATATGGATTATATATGAAGAAGGAATTCAAGAAGAAGTAACGAATTTGATAAATAAATATAATTTTAAATCTTCTTTCGAACGACGTGGATCTATTGTTACTAATAATAAAGCAGCATGGAGAGTAATGTGTAAGTAGGAGGTTATTATGGCAAGAGAGTTCAAATATGAGATAATTAATAGTATCGGTGTTTTATCAGAAAATAATTCCTGGAAAAAAGAATTAAATAGAATTAGTTGGAATGGTAATGAACCTAAGTATGATATAAGGGATTGGTCTGATAATCATGATAAAATGGGTAAAGGAATTACTTTAACCGAGGATGAACTAAGAAAATTAAAAGAAATCATCGATGAGGAAATTAAATTGTTGGATGAGGAAATAAAATAATATAATCCTCAAATAAACTATCTTTAAGACAAGATAGTAACACACTACCAAGTCGGCATACTGCCAACTAGGAATAGTGTGCAAAGGAACACCCTTTTGAAACTCGATAAGCAACATTTCACAAACTATCGTAAGTGAATGTTGCTCTTTTTTATTTTGTCTTACGACTTCATAAAAAAGAAAGAATACTATCGCCACTTTCATTGCTTCGCAACAAAACGTGCCACGTATTCTTTAAATAAAAAAATAGTTCAATCTAAACGAAAGAACTATTTTTTTATATTTGGTAATAGTTGTTCAACTTTATCATGTTCTTTATCAGTTAATACAAATAGGACAACTATTACTATTGCGGATACTATATAAGCAATTATCATTGCTATATAGTTTTGTGAAAATATAGTTTCAAATAATGCAATAGGACATAATATTATTCCTAATATACCTACTGCTATAAATGTTTTATCACTATATTTTTTTGTTAATTGTTTATCAGGATTCTTATCATCTTTTTCATTCCATGTTCTACCAATGATAGACCACTCTTTAGTAAACATTGCATTTCCAAAACTTGTTAATCCTATAAAAAACCAACCTACTGATACTAATTTATAATTTTTAGTAATAGGAACTAATATAAGCATTATAGTTGATAGTATAAAACCAATTATTTGAACTTTATTTAAATACATCTTTATTTTTTGCATTTTTCTTCGCCTCCTTAAGTCTGTTTTCATCAAGTATTCCAAGTATAAGTTTATTAGTAACATTTTGATATTCTAAATCTTGTATCGTTTCTAGTGCTGAATCTTTTTCTTCTTCAGAAAGTTTATTACTTGCAAGCTCTTCATTTAAGGATTCAATCATATCATCATTTCTTTTAACACTAGATCTAAATAACATCCATTCATAATCTAGTTCTTCGCCTTTTAAGTTTTCATAATGTTTTTTGATAAAAGGATTTAAAGGTGTTAATTTACCACCAAGACCTACCATTTCCATCATATCATTATAATTTAAACCTATTACTTTACTTATCTTTCTAAATAGTTTAGGATTAGGTATTTCTCTTTCTCCTGACTCTATTTTAGATATCTCGGCATTACTTATACCTATGGCATTTGCTAATTGTCTTTGAGATAAACCTTTATTTTCTCTAGCTTTAGCAATTTCTTCTCCTATATTTTTTTTAGGCATATAACTTCACCACCTACATTAATAATACCACAATTGTTAATTAAAATCAACATTTTTGATAAAAACGTTAATAAAAAGTATTGACAACGATGTAATTAGCATGATATATTAAGTGTGTTAACAAAAATTAACAATTAAGAATTAAATGTTAATTTTAATTAGAGAGGAGGAAATCAAATGTATGAATAAGTTTAAAACACCAAATGATATCTGGGACAATAAAAATATTAAACAAGAAGCAAAAGAAATATATTCATATCTATATTGCAGGGGATTTGATAGAACAGTATTCCACTTCAATATAGGAGATATACAAAATCTTATTCCAATAACATGTAGGATTTAGAAATAATCTAAAAGTATTAGAAAATCTAAAACTACTAATATATAAGGAATATAAAAGAGGAATGTATGAAATACATATCTGCTAGATAAGTAGATATGGAGATACACTAAATGTTCGGAGATTTAGATTAGTATCTCAAATCTTATAGAAATATAAGATTCAGAAATCCACCAAGGCGGGATTTAAAATATTGGCTTATAAATATCTTTTACTTTAGCTCGTTTTTGCTTGTATAATTTATGCAAGTTTTTTTATTGGAATTTTATTTAAGAAAGGAGAATGCCTATGCCAAACAAAATAATAAAAGGAATAGTATATGGGTTGTATCGTAATTAATGACAATGTTATTGAAGATAAGAAATTAAATTCAACAGATAAAGTGGTATATGGATTAGTAAAAGCATTAAGTAATGATAAAGGTTATTGTTTTGCTACCAATGATTATATTGGTAAACGATTAAATCTTTCAAAAAGCACAATATCAAATACTATTAGTAAATTAAAAAGCCTAGACTATATTAAAACAAAGACAGTAGATTATCAAAGAAGAATTTTTATAAGCGATAAGTAAAATTTAAGAGGGATATATTAAATTATTAAGATAGTCCCTATTAAATAAATAAGATAGGTATATGAATATTTTCTTATACACTATATGAATAAATTAAGACCATAATAGATAATATAAAAAATAATATAATAGATAATATAATAGATAATTTAGTATTCTAATTATCATAAAAGAAAGGATGTGTTAACATGGATATAGAAAAAATAAATTATAACGAAGTTTTAATATCAGGTAAAATAAATAACATTAAGCATTTTAATAACTATATAGCATTTGGACTTACTTGCAATACTTTTGCTAAAATTAAATCTAATTGTTTTATTAGTTTTCATGTGTATGAAGATCTTTATAATATTTATAAGGATCTTTTTTATAAGAACAATAAGATTTTTGTAAAAGGATATTTAAATTCATATACTGATAAAGATAATAAAATTGTAACTTATGTTAAAGTAACAGATTTATCAAATAATCCTGAAGATGTTATTGATGGACGAAAAGGTCCATATATAAGATATGATGAAGATGGAGTTATGGTTTGGAATGGTAAAAGATGTGAAGCAGATCCTTTTAGTGAAGATGATCCTGAATACTTGGAATTGGTAGAAATGCTAAAGGAATACGAATAATAGTTTTTAAAACTTCATAAAAATTATTAGAGGTGTCCTATGATAATTGTGAATAACTATGATAAAAATGGAAATAAAATTAATCCAAGTGAGATAAAGATTACAGATGTGGTTATATATGAGATTGTTAAAAAATATGCACATATATAAAAATCATCATGTAATAAAATCCGATTATGTGGTAAAATGTAATTGGAATCTTATAATCTTGCTTTATAAGGAGGAGTTAATATAAAAGCGGGATTATATGCAAGAGTTTCTACCGACAGCCAACTTGAAGGATATTCAATAGATGCCCAAAAAGAATTTTTGTTAAGTTATGCAAAAAGCAAAGACTATACAGAGTTTGAATATTATATTGATGGTGGATATTCTGGTAAAGATTTAAATAGACCAGCGATTCAAAAACTAATTGAAGATTGTAAAAATCATAAAATAGATGCTGTATTTGTATTTAAGTTAGATAGAATATCAAGAAGTCAAAGAGATACATTATATTTAATAGAAGAAGTATTTAATAAATATGATGTAAGTTTTATTTCAATGAGGGAGAACTTTGATACATCAACTCCATTTGGTAAAGCAATGATTGGTGTATTATCAGTATTTGCTCAACTTGAAAGAGAAACAATATTAGAAAGAACTCGTATAGGACTTAAAAAACGAGCTGAAGCAGGTCTTTGGAGAGGCGGAGGTAAAATACCATTTCCTTACCGTTATGATAGAAATACAGGCACTTTAATACCAATTCCAGAACAAGTAGAATTACTTCATAAAATGATTTCACTTTATATTAGTGGTAAAAGTTTTAATGCTATTGGAGATATAGTTGGAATGGATGAATCATTAGTTGAAACTAGAATATTATCCATAACTAATACTGGTAAAGTTCCATATAAAGATGAAGTCTATGATGGAAAACATGAGGCAGTAGTATCTGATGAACTTTATGAAGAAATATTAAGGGTAAATAAAGTAAGAAGTCATGAGAAATATGAAAGACATTATTTACTATCTGGAAAAGTATATTGTGGGCATTGTGGAGCCAAGTATAGATATCAAAAATGGGGAAAAAGATTAATTATGTATTGTTATTCACAACAAAAAAGTAAACCAAGATATATTAAAGATCCTAATTGTAATAATAAAAGATGGGACACATTTGAAGTTGAGGATGCAGTATTAGAAGAATTATTTAAAATGAGTCTAGATTTAGATTTATTTAAGAAAACTTTTAATATAGCAACTGTCAATGTAAAAAATGAATATAGAACAAGACTTGAAGAAATAACAAAACAAATAAATAATCTATTAAATAATATAGCAAGTGGTATAGCTGTGGAAGAAACTAATAAAAAAATAAATGAATTAGAAAAAGAGAAAGAAACTATAGAAGAAAAATTGATTGAATCAGAGCAAAAAGAAAAAGATAACAAAGTATCTTTAAATATGATAAAGAACTTAAAAGCAACTTGGTTTGATATGGACTTTGATGAACAAAGAAGAATCATTGAACACTTAATAGACAAAGTTATAGTAAATGATAATGAAATCAATATCTACTATAACATTTATTAAAAAATGTTTTTTCTCCCACCGGGGGTAATAGTCCTATTAAAGACATACTAACATTTATTTTTAAACTACTTATTATAGTTGGATAACTATTAGGTAAAATTACCATTTTTAAAATTTGAAACTTTGTTGCTTGAAAAGATTTTAAAAGATTTATTTTATTTTGGTCTGTATTGCTAAAACCATTATAAACATTTAATATTGTAATTATTACTGATATAAGCAAAGCCATAACAATTATAGAGTTCATATTTGCTCCAACTATGATTATTATAATTGGTCCTAGAGCTACTTTAGGTAGACTATTTAAAATAGTTAGATAAGGATCCATTACTTTATATAAGAAGTTATTCCACCATAGTAATATAGCAATAATTGTTCCAATTAATGTTCCTAAAATAAAGCTGATAATAGTCTCGTATACAGTGATAAAAATATGATTATATAAATTATTATCCACATGTAGTGATATAATTGTTTCAACAACTTTTTGAGGAGAAGAATAAATAAAGACATTAATTATTTCTTTATTGGCTAAAAATTGCCATAATCCAATTAGAAAAATTACAATTGCTAATTGAGTTAGTATAACTAATAATTTATTAATTTTTTGTTTCTTTAAATATTTTTGATATTGAATACTTTTATTCATGATGATCAAGTTCTTTCCATATCTCATCATAATATTTAGCAAATTCTTTGCATTTTCTATTTTCAATTGGAGTAGAAGAGTTAGTAAGTTTTATATCAATTACTTTCTTAATAGTCGCAGGACGATCGGATAATACAATTACTTTATCTGCCATAGATATAGCTTCTGATATATCATGAGTTATCATTATTGCAGTCTTTTTTTCTTTTTTTATTATCCTATAAACATCATCTGAAACCATTAATCTTGTTTGATAATCTAGAGCACTGAAAGCTTCATCTAAAAGAAGAATATCTGGTTCAACTGCTAGTGTTCTGATTAAAGCTACTGTTTGTATATAGTTAGAACACAAATTAAAAATTCCATTTAATTTTAATTTCTCTTTTATTTTTATTTAATTTGCTAATATATATCTTGTCGATAAACTCATCGATAATTACTTTATTTAATTTATTTAAATTTTTATATTTATTAAAGATTTTATTATCAATTTTATTACTGTAATTATTTATTTTATTATTAATTATAGCTAATTGTTTTTGAAATAGAGTTATATCTTTATTATATTCGTTTACTAAGTTCTTAAATTGCTCTTTGCTAATTATATTGTTTATTTTATCTTCGTATAAGTTTTTTAAATATATTTCTTGTTTATTTATTTCTTTTATAATATTATCTTTTTGTTTATTTAAAGAAAGTAATAAGTTATTATTTATCATATCTAAATTTAAATTATTTAACATTTTTATATTAAAATATTTATCTATAATTATATTTAATTTATTTAGAATGATTTCTTCTAATTCATTATATCTAATTGCTTTATTATTTATACAGTTAGTATTAGAACATACTAAATATTGATATTTGGTAGAATTTTTTTTCTTCATGCAACTATTACATTCTAGACAAAATACTTTTTTAGAAAAAATGTGGATGTTACCATTTTTAATGGGTCTTATTTTTTTATTTATTAATTTTTGTACCTTGATAAAGTCATTTTTATCAATAATTGCTTCGTGTGTATTTTCTATTTTTATCCATTGGTTTTTATTTTTTTTAATTATTTTATGATTTTTATAACTTATAGTAGTTCTTTTACCTTGAATTAAATTTCCTATATATAATTCATTGGTTAAAATACTTTTTATTGCATTACTTGACCATTTTACATCTTCTCTTTTTTTATTAGTATTTATATTTAATTTTATTCCCTTTTTATATTTATAAAAAGAAGGAGATGGTATTTGGTTGTCATTTAAATTTTTAGCAATTTTACTAAAACCCATTCCTTTTAAATACATTTTATAAATATCTTTTACAATTATGGACGCTAGTGGATCAATTACTAATTTGTTATTGTTATTTTTTGATATTTCATAGCCAAAAGAGGCAAAAGGGGAAATATATTCTCCTTGTTTCATTTTGGCTTGGAAAGCACTTCTAATATTATTTGATACATCTTCTAAATACCATTCGTTTACTAAGCCATTTATTTGTCTTGCTTTTTTATTTCCTTGATTAGATGTATCTGCGTTATCTGATAAACCAATAAATCTAATATTCCATTCGATAAATTTATTATGTAAATATTTTTCTATTATTTCCATATCACGAGAAAATCTTGATTGGCTTTTACATAATATTATATCTATTTTACCATTTTTACAGTCATTTATTAATCTTTCAAATTCAGGGCGATAAGTACCCGCTCCTGATAAGTCTTCATCGCAATATTCACCTATTAATATATAATTAGGGTGTTTATTTATTTCTTCTAATAATAAATTTCTTTGATTTTTTATTGATTCACTATCATCTAATTTATTTATTTTATTTTTATCTTCATCAGATAATCTTAAATAAATAGCAACTTTTAATTTATTCATAATTAATATTAAAACTATATATTTAATTCTAATAATTTTATTATATTATATATTTTTTGATTTATTATTTCTTTTATTTTTATTTCATTTTTGTTATTAATAATATTATTTATTTTATATGTAGTTTTAATTGTTATCCCTCCTGATTAATGTATATTAAAAATATTTTTTTTTATACTTAAAAGCACTTGACAATTAAGTGGTTATTTAATTATAATTAATATAGTTGAATATTTACTCAACTATCATATAATATATTGGAGGAATTTTATGGCTAGGAATGAGTTTAGTTGTGATTGTAATATTATTCATCAAGATGCTGTTTTAGAGGTTTTAGATAAAATGCCTAATGAAGATACTTTTAATCATTTAGCAGATTTATTTAAGTTAATTGGCGATACTACTAGATGTAGAATATTATTTGCTTTAGATCAAAAAGAGATGTGTGTTTGCGATTTATCAAATGTATTGAATATGACTAAATCTTCTGTTTCGCATCAGCTTGCTACTTTAAGAAGAAGTGGGGTAGTTAAATGTCGGAAAAGTGGAAAAGAAGTATATTATACTTTAGATGATGATCATATTGTTAAGTTATTTGAAATTGGTTTAGAGCATATTAATCATAAAAATTAGGAAAGAGGGATAAAATGAAAAAATATAAGTGTAAAATTAAGGGATTAGATTGTGTTAACTGTGCTAATGAGTTGGAAGAGGCTTTAAGAAAAATTACTGTTATTGATAATGTAAATATTAGTTTTATGGCTGAAAAATTAACTTTTGAGTGTGAGGAAGAAAATAAAGATGTGGCTTTAGAAAATATTACCAAAGTAATAAAAAAAGAAGAGCCTGATGTTACTATTGAGGAGGTATAGGGTGGATAAGAAAATGATTAATAAACTAATTAGAATTATTATATCTTTCTTTTTAGTGTTAATATCTTTATTAGTTAATTTGGATAATGTTAAGATTATTTTATATATAATTTCTTATGTAGTTGTTAGTTATGATGTTATATTAAAAGCGTTTAGAAATATTATTCGTGGTCGAGTTTTTGATGAGAATTTTTTAATGAGTATTGCGACTATTGGTGCTTTTTTTATTAGTGAGTTTACTGAAGCAGTGGCAGTTATGCTTTTTTATCAAATTGGGGAGTTATTTCAAAGTTATGCAGTGGGTAAATCAAGAAAATCTGTTGCTAAACTTATGGATATAAGACCAGATTACGCTAATGTTGTTAGAGATGGAGAAATAGTGGTAGTAGATCCTGATGAAGTCAGTGTTAAAGAGATTATTTTAATTAAACCTGGAGAAAAGATTCCTTTAGATGGAGTTGTTATTGAAGGAAATTCTACATTAAATACTTTGGCTTTAACGGGAGAATCGATGCCAAGAGAGGTTATAGTTGGTGATGAAGTATTAAGTGGATGTGTTAATAATACTGGTATTTTAAAACTTGAAGTAAGAAAAGAATTTGGAGAGTCGACTGTTAGTAAGATTTTGGATTTAGTTGAAAATGCTAGTAGTAGAAAAGCAAACTCAGAAAATTTTATTACAAAGTTTGCTAGATATTATACTCCAATTGTTGTTATTATTGCTGTTATTTTAGCTATTTTTCCACCACTTTTATTTAATCTTTCGTTTGATGATTGGTTATATCGAGCTTTATCTTTTTTAGTTGTTTCTTGTCCTTGTGCATTAGTTATTTCTATTCCACTTAGTTTTTTTGGCGGAATAGGTGCAGCATCAAAAATAGGTGTTTTAGTAAAGGGAAGTAATTATTTGGAAGCTTTATCTGATACAAAAATAATTGTTTGTGATAAGACTGGTACTTTGACTGAGGGCGTATTTAAGGTACAAAAAGTATGTTCAGTTGGTATTAGTGATGATGAATTATTAAAGTATGCGGTATATTCTGAAGTTTATTCTAATCATCCAATTTCTATTTCATTAAAGGAAGCTTATAATAAAAAGATTGATAAGAATTTAGTTACTGCTACTAAAGAAATATCTGGTAAAGGGATACTAGCTACTGTTGATGGTAAAGAAGTATTAGTGGGTAATGAGAAATTAATGAGAGAATATAGAGTAAAATATACTAAAAGTAAAGAAGTTGGTACAGTTATTTATGTTGCTATTGATAATCAATTTGTTGGTTTTATAATAATAGCTGATAAGATAAAAGAAGATGCATATAAGGCTGTTAAGTTGTTTAGAGAGAATAATGTTGATAAAATAATTATGTTAACTGGTGATTTAGATTCAATTAGTAAAGAGGTTTCTAAAAAGTTAAATTTAGATGCATACTATTCTGAATTATTACCGCAAGATAAGGTAAAAATAGTTGAAGATTTAATTAGTAAAAAAGATTCTAAATCTAAATTAGTTTTTATGGGTGATGGTATTAATGATGCTCCTGTTTTAGCTTTAGCAGATATTGGTGTTGCTATGGGTGGAGTAGGAAGTGATGCAGCAATAGAGGCTAGTGATATAGTTATTATGAGTGATGAACTTTCTAAACTTGCTAATGCGATTAAGATATCAAAAAAGACAATGAAAATAGTTAGAGAAAATATTATTTTTGCTATTTCAGTAAAAGTTTTTGTTCTTCTTTTGAGTGCTGTTGGTATTATTAGTATGTGGTTAGCAGTATTTGCGGACGTTGGTGTTAGTGTTTTGGCTATTTTAAATGCTATTAGAATATTGAGAGTTAAGGGATATTGATGAAGAAAATTGTTTTAAAAATTGATGGTATGACTTGTAGTGCTTGTTCTAGTGGTTTAGAGAAATATTTAAAAAAGCAAAAAGGTATAGAGAATGCTAGTGTTAATTTAGTTTTAGGACTTGCTACTATTTATTATAATAATATTAGTATTAAGGATATTGAACTTTATATTAAAGAGGCTGGTTTTAATAGTGCAGGTGAATTTAAGGGGATAATTGATAATGAAGTTAATAATTTAGATGTTATTAAATTAATTATTTTTGGTATTTTAATAATTATTTTAATGTATGTATCGATGAGTCATATGCTTAGTTTACCTAGTATTTATTTTATTAATCGTAATAATCCAGTTATTTTATCTACTTTTATGTTGTTAATTACTTTATCTTTTATTTGGTATGGATTTGATATTATTAAAAGTGGTATTAAAAACTTATTGCATAAGATGGCTAATATGGATACTTTAGTGTGTTTAAGTGTGATATTTAGTTTTTTATATAGTATTTATAGTTATATAAATATATTAATAGGAAATGTTAGTTATTTAGATAATTTGTATTTTGAAGCTTGTTGTATGGTTATTTATTTTATTAAATTAGGACGATTTATCGAAAATAAAAGTAAAGATAAGACTAAAGATGCAATTAGAGATTTGGTACAAATTACTCCAAAAAGTGCAATGTTAAAGATAAATGATGAAGTAAAAGAAGTAACTATTGATGAAATAAGAGTTGATGATATTTTAGTATGTCGAGCTGGTGATAAGATTGCTGTTGATGGGATTGTTACTAAGGGTAAGACTTATGTTGATGAGAGTTTTATTACTGGTGAGAGTATTCCTATTTTAAAAAAGACTAATAGTAATGTTATTGCGGGTTCAATTAATTATGGTGGTTATATTGAATATAAGGCTAAAAAGATTGGGAGAAAAACAGTTATTTCTGAGATTGTTAAATTAGTAATTGACGCAACTAATGGAAAGTCTAGAGTACAATTAATTGCTGATAAAGTTAGTAGTTATTTTGTTCCAATTATTATATTTTTATCTTTATTTACTTTTATTGTCCATCTTTTATTAGGAACTAATTTTAACAATTCATTAATTTATATGGTAAGTATATTAGTAGTGGCTTGTCCTTGTGCTATTGGTTTATCTGTACCTTTAGTAGTTGTTGTTAGTAATGGTATTTGTGCTAAGAAAGGTTTGTTTATTCGTAGTAGTGAGGTATTAGAGAGCGCTAAAGATGTTGATACTGTTGTTTTTGATAAGACTGGGACTTTAACTTATGGTAAATTAAAGGTTTATAAGTTTTTTAATTATACTAAGGATATGGATAGTAAAATTTTAAATATAGTTGCTAATATAGAAAAAAATTCATCACATCCAATTAGTAGTGCTTTTAAAATTACTAAGAAATTAGAAATTAATGATTTTCAATCTTTAGAGGGTATGGGTATTTATGGAAAAGTAGATGATAATGAGTATTATTTAGGTAATTATAAGATTGTTGATAAATTAAAAATTAATAATGAATATGTAGATGATTATTTATATTTATTAAATAGTGGTTGTAGTATTATTTTTGTTATAAAAAATAAAAAAATAATTGGTTTAATTGGTGTTAGAGATATTGTTAGAAGTGATGTTAGAAAGACTATTGATAAGTTAAAAAGACAAAATATTAATGTAATAATGCTAACGGGAGATAATGAGAAAACGGCTTTAATGGTTTCTAATGAGCTTGGTATTGATAATGTTATTTCTGATGTAGTTCCTAAACAAAAGGCTACTTATATAAATGAATTAGTTAAGGAGAATAAGAAGGTAATTATGGTTGGTGATGGTATTAATGATGCGCCAGCTTTAGTTAATGCTACAATTGGTATTAGTATTAATGGTGGTGCTGATATAGCTATTAATATGGCTGCTGTAATACTTATGAATAATAATTTAGATAATATTTTTGATTTAATTAATATTAGTAAGAAATCTTATAAAATTATTAAACAAAATTTATTTTGGGCTTTTTTCTATAATATATGTATGATACCTATTGCGATGGGATTATTTGTAGATTTTGGTATAAGTATGAGTCCTATATTTGGTAGTATTGCGATGAGTATTAGTAGTTTAACAGTAGTTTTAAATTCGTTAAGGTTAAGGAGGTTAAAGTAATGAAATATGAATTTATAATTGATACTATACATTGTGAGGGATGTGTGAATCGTATTAAGAATGTTTTATCTAATATTAAGGGGATAATTAATTATGATATTTCTTTACAGTCTAAAAAGTTAGATATTGCAGTTAAAAATGAGAAAGTGATTAATGAAGTTAAAAATAAACTATATAATATAGGCTTTGAAGTAAAATAAATCTTTATCTAATGATAAAGATTTATTTTGTATTTATTAAATTACTATAATATTTTGTTTTACCACTTAATACATCTTTATAAAAACCTTGTTTCCAATGTATGTAGTTGATACTTTCTTGAATTTCTTTCTTTTTATTTTCGAGTTGTTCTAATTTTAGTTCTAGTATTTTTTGTCTTTTAGGAATTGTTTGTTCACCTTTTAGACATAAATCAAGATATTCTTGCATTTCTTTAATAGTCATTCCACAGTTTTTAAGACAAGAAAGACTATTTATCCACGCAATATCATTGTCATCAAAAATGCGATAGTTATTTTTATCTCTTTTAACATATGGAATTAGTCCTTTATTGCAGTAAAACTTTAATGTATCATAAGTAAGTTCAGTTAATTTGCATGTTTCTTTCATAGAATATATCATATTTCAATTTCACCTCAAAAATTAAAATTATCTCTTGACCGTGTGTTACACCCGTTTTGTATACTGTTATTATACTAAAAGAAATTTTAGTTGTCAATGAAAGGAGAATATTATGGAATATGTAAAATTAAATAATGGAGTTGAAATGCCAATATTAGGGTTTGGTGTTTATCAAATACCTAAAGAAGATACTAAAAGATGTGTATTAGATGCGATTAAAGTAGGATATAGATCTATTGATACTGCTCAAAGTTATTTTAATGAAAGTGAAGTTGGGGATGCTATTTTAGAATGTGGGATTCCACGTTCAGAGTTATTTATTACTACTAAAGTTTGGATAGATAATAAAGCGATTGGAGTAAGTAATTTTTATCCTGATAGGTTAGTGGATATGTGTTTATTTGAAAGAAAAGTAATTCCTGCGGTTAATCAGGTTGAAACTAATCCATTAAATCAACAGATAAAAGCTCAAGAAGTTATGCAAAAATATGGTGTTCATATTGAAGCATGGGCACCATTTGGTGAGGGTAGAAATAATATGTTTTCTAATCCAACTTTAAAAGAGATTGGTAATAAGTATAATAAATCTGTTGCACAAGTTATACTTAGATGGTTAATTCAACGTGGAGTAATTGTTGTTTGTAAGTCTACTCATATTGATAGAATGCAAGAAAATTTCGATGTTTTTGATTTTGAGTTGAGTGATGAGGATATGAATATAATTAAAAAATTGGATTCTAATGATAGTTTGTTTTTTAATCATCAAGATCCTAATATGGTTGAGTGGTTTGATAGTATGGTTCAAACTAGACGTGAAAATGATGATTATAGAAAAGAGAAGAAGAATTTTTAAAAGCATTTATTGCTTTTTTTTGAATAGAAATTTATTTTGTAAAAGTAAATATAAAAAGTCGTATCATATTTTTCTATAATTAACATAAATTAAAAAAATAGCGCAATACTATGTACTTTTATTCGGCAAAATGGTATAATGTTGAATGAAAGTACAGGTGATATTGTGTCTGAAAAAGAAAAAATTCAAAAATTCCTAAAAGAAAATCACAATTATATTTTGACAAGAGATATTATTAATTTAGGAATAGATAAAAAAAATATTCCTAAAATGGTTGATGATGGAGAAATAAAAAAAGTTAACCATGGAATATATATGAGTCCAAATGTTATGGAAGATGAGTATTATATTATTCAGTTGAGATATCCTGATGCAGTATTTTCATATAATACGGCATTTCATATTATGAATATGACTAATTTAACTCCATCAATTATCGATGTTACTATGCCAAGAAAAAAACAAATAATAGGTAATTATAATATTCATTATGTATCTAAGGAAAAATATGAACTTGGAATCATAACTGTTGAAAGTCCATTTGGTAATCCTATTAAAATATATAATGCCGAAAGATGTATTTGTGATATGTTAAGAAGTAATGATGAGTTTGATTTAGAATTACAAAATAGGATTTTAAATACTTATTTTAATAGTAAAGAAAAAAATATTAAACTATTAGAAGAATATGCTAAAAAGTTAAATGTTTATGATAAAGTTAATACGATAATTGAGGTAATGATGAAATGGTAGATTATAGAGATATTGAAACAAAAGCTAAAAAATTATCGTGCGAAAAGAATATTGATTATTATGAATTATTACAAAGATTTATGTTTGAAAGAATTCTGGAAAGAATATCTATCTCTAAATATAATGATAATTTTATCTTAAAAGGTGGTCTTCTTTTATCTGCAATTTTTGGTATTGATAACAGAGCTACAAAAGATATGGATACTACTGTTAAAGGTTTAGACGTTTCAGAAGAAATTATGGTTAATATATTAAATGAAATATTGAGTATTAACTTAAATGATGGTGTTAAATTTGCTTTAATTAATATTACTAATATACGAGAAGGTAATGAATACGGTGGTAACAAATATCATATTGTAGGTAGATTTCAAAACATGAGAGTGAATTTAGAGATAGATATTTCTACTGGAGATAAAGTTACACCAAGAGAATTAAAATATAAATATCCATTGATATTTAGTGATAAAGAAATAACTATAAGTAGCTATAATATTGAAACTATTTTAGCTGAAAAGATAGAAACTGTTTTAAAAAGAGGTATATATAATAGTAGAATGAAAGATTTTTATGATATCTATGTCTTTATCAATAATTTTAGTAATGATATAAATTACGATGATCTTTTATCTGCTATGAAAAACACTTTTAAAAAGCGAGATTCATTAGATGTTTTAGAAGATTACAAAAAGATTTTAAACGAATTAAAAGATAATGAAAGATTAAATAGTTTATGGAATAAGTATATAAATAAAAGAAATTATGCTAAAAATATAGATTTTTTTACAATAATTGAATTACTAGATGGATTTTTAGATAAACATTCTACTGCTGTTTATAATTAGAAATATATATTTTGAGGTAGCAATACTATTTGTAGCGGGGGAAGTACTTTAATCAAGCAATATTAAAAAAATTTGTTAATATTTATCACAAAATATATTTTAGATGTTCTTCATTTAGAAGAAAATTAAATAAATATATGTAGGAAATGGTTGTAATAATGAATATTAATGATTTAGATGTATTAACAAATAGAGAAGAAGAATTTTTAAAAGCATTTATTGCTTTTTTTGTCTTTATTTGATACAAGCTACTCTTTGACGCATACCTCCAGATAAATTTTTAGGGTATTTATAAATAAAATCTCCTAATCCATATGTTTTTAATAAATTAATTACTTTTTGTTTTTTTTCTTCTGTTAATTTTTTTTCTACTTTTAGACCTATTAGGCAGTTATCTAATATATTTAGCCAATCAAATAAAGAGTCTTGTTGTAACATATAACCTAGTTTAGAGTTAAATGGAAATATTATATTTCCACTAGTTTTTTGTTCTATATTACATAAGATTGATAGTAAAGTAGATTTTCCGCAACCTGACGGTCCAACGATGGCTATAAATTCTTGTTCTTTTACTTTTAGTGATAAATTTTTAATAGCTTCTATTTCACCATCTTTGGTATAATAGGTTTTTTCTAGGTTTTCTATTATTAATAAATTATTCATAATTTTCAAAATCTTTAGTGTAAATTAAATTTTCAAAATCTACTTTTTTATCTAATTCGCCAGCTGCTATTATGATATCTTGAATATGATTCCATTCTTCTTCGTTAATTGTTATATTTTTCTTCCACGCTTCGCCATTTTTGTAACGATCAACTATTTTAATAATATCTTCTAATGAAGTATCAGGGAAAAATTCTAATAATTCTTTTGCTATAGTTTCACTATCTTGTTCATATACGAATTTTAATGCTTTATTAATAGCGTTTCTAAATCCTTTAATAATGTCTGGATTATCTTCTATATAACTTTTTTTAGCGTTATAAGCAGTGTATGGGACACTTCCTCCTAGTTCCCCAACGTATGCAACTACGTGACCAAAGCCTGCTTTTTCTACATTTAGAGCATTTGGTTCAAATAGGGTAACAAAGTCTCCAACTCCTCCAATAAAGGCCCCTTCCATTGCGGCAAAGTCAACTGATGTATCGATTGTTAAATCTTTATTAGGATCTATTCCGTGTTCTCTTAAGGCCCATTCGAATGTCATTTCAGGCATTCCACCCCACCGGCATTAAAACTTATGATGTAAAAAATGCTTATAAAATAAGGAAAGGTAGAACACATTAACATAAGTTTTTGTAAAAATGTGTCTAAAAACTTGACCTAAATCCACTGTATAAAAGTATTTTAGTTTATTAAAATACATAAAATGCAGTAGGTGGTTAAATTGAAAATAATAAATATATTTAACGAAAATGGGAAGACACTTCAACAAATAATGGAACAATTTTTAATTGACTATTGTTTAGAGGCTGGAACTTTTAAAAATAGTTAATATAATATATTTGTTAATGTGTTTTACCAAGAAGGGAGAGAATATGAAAGGTAAAACATTTAATACTGCTCTTTATATTAGACTATCTCGTGAAGATGGAGATAATATGGAAAGCGAAAGTATTACAAATCAAAGAGATTTATTACATCTATTCTTAGAGAAGACAAAGGAAAAGTTACAATATGTTGATGAATATGTCGATGATGGTTTTACTGGTTCTAATTTTGATAGACCTTCTTGGAAAAGACTAATGGCAGATATTGATAGTGGTAAAGTTAATACTATAATTACCAAAGATTTATCTCGTATGGGTAGAGATTATATCTCAATGGGGGAATATATCGAAAGAATATTCCCCGAACGAGGTATAAGATATATTGCTTTAAATGATGATATTGATACATTGCACGAAACACCAGGTTTAGAGTTTTTACAATTTAAACTAATGTTTAATGATTACTATTTAAAAGATACATCTAAGAAAATTAGAAAAGTTGTAAGAGCCAAAAAGGAGCAAGGACAGTTTTTAGGTTGGAAAGCAGTATATGGTTATAAAAAAGACCCTAATGATAAGCATAAAATTATTGTTGATGAGGAAGTTAGACCTATTATTAAGAGAATGTTTGATTTAGCATATAATGGTAAAAGCCCAAGGCAAATTGCTAATATATTCTCTGATGAGCATATTCCTACCCCTAGTGTTTATACAAATCTTAATAGAGGTGTGAAATCTACGGCTTATGAATTATGGTGTCCTAGGACAATAGAAGAAATGCTTACAAATGAAACATACATCGGAAATCTTACTCAAGGTAGAAGAAAAAAGTTAAATTATAAGTCTAAAAAAGAAATTAGAACGCCTAAAGAAGAATGGATAATTACAGAAAATACCCACGAAGCAATTATTGATAAAAAAGTATTTGATACAGTCGGGGAGTTATTAAAGAAAAACAAAAACAAACCTACTGGTAATAATATTCAATTACTTTCTGGCTTTATGGTATGTAAAGAATGTGGACACGCAATAGGTATAAATAAAAGTAGCGATGGGAAAAGATATTACTGTTGTTGTACTTATTATATATCTCATTCTAAATATGGTTTATGTACTCCACACAGTTGTAATTATAAAAAATTGGAAAATCTTGTGTTAGAAGAAATTAAAAAGATGTGCAAGGAGTATGTAGATAGCAGTTCATTTTCTAATAAGTTAGAAGAAGAAAGAAAGAAAAATGATATTAAAATTAAAAAACAAAAGGAAATTAATGTATTAGATAAAAGAATTAGAACTAATAACTCATATATAGACAAAATATATGAAGATAAGTTAAGTGGTAATATTGATATGGAAATGTTTAACCGTTTAACAATAAAATACAAAGATGAAATAGTTTCTTGGAAAAATCAAAGAGATGAGTTAGAAGAAGAACTTAAAAATGTTGATACAGAAGATGAGAATAAAGAAAAGGAAGAAATATTAAAAAAGATAAACGAATATTTATCTTTTGAAAAACCAAATAGAAATTTATTAGTAAATCTAATTGATAAGATACTTATAAGTGAAGATAAAATAGTAGAAATTCACTATAAATTCAAGCTATATTAATGAAAAATATAAGGAAATATGGTATAATAATACATATTACATTAGGAAGAAGGTGTGGTTATGAAATGTATTTTAATGAATAAAAATACAGAAGTATTAGTTGCAGAATATAATACAGTTTCTAAGTTTTTTGATAGAATTATAGAAGTTAAAAATATTGATTATGCTCCTTATATTTTAAAGAGTTTTTATATTAAAGATGATATCAATGATACTCCTTTTAGAACAAATCTATCAGAGTGGTTTAGAGGAAGAGGTATCCCTAATTGGCGTGATAAATTAGATTTATTATTACATCGCCTAGATATAAGTGCTCCAACTGAATTATTAGATAAAGCTTTCGGTTTATCTTTATCGGATCAATATTGGTTAAAACCAATTGATAGTAATTTGAAGTATGATGATATTAACTTTTTTGATAATGATTTTGACTATGCTGAGTTCTTAGAAGCCTCACTTTCACTTAATAGCAAGATAGTAAAAAAAGAAACTTCTCTTATAACACCTAATAATACTACTGATGGTATGTTAAAAAAAGCATGGATTATTGAAGATGGTACAAGATATCTATTAAAAGGCGGTTATAAAAATGAAATATTACAACCTTTTAATGAGGTTTTAGCATCTATGATATGTGATAAATTAGGTTTTAATCATGTCCCATATACCTTAGATGTATATAAAGATACCGTAGTATCTAAATGTCCTTGTTTTATAA
>CALVSA010000003.1 GCA_944358825.1 uncultured Bacilli bacterium | reverse complement strand
TTTATTGTACCTTCTACTTTATCTGTTGATGTATTTAACATTTTTACTTCAATACCACTACTTGTTGTTTCTTTGTATGCAAAACCATAGCTAATAGTTCCACCATTAGAATTAGTTAAAAATATATCAAATACTTTAGTAGTATTACTATTTACTATTATACTTCTACCATCTGTATC
This sequence comes from uncultured Bacilli bacterium, assembly GCA_944358825.1. Taxonomy (GTDB): domain Bacteria; phylum Bacillota_I; class Bacilli_A; order RF39; family UBA660; genus CALVVX01. Next base: position 60,965 of record CALVSA010000003.1, on the reverse strand, counting down.
ATTTATATTTATATTATAAGCTAAATCAGCTTCACTACTTGAAGTTTCTTCCATCGTTATATCTATTGCATAAGTATAATATAAAATACATGATATTAAAGTTATTATAATTAGACTAATTATTAATATTTTCTTCTTCATCTTTTCCTCCACACGAAAAAAATACAAGAAAATTATTCTATTTATATAGAACATCTCCTTGTATTTCACATACATTTTTTATATCATTTAATAATAAATTTGACCCCCGTATTTACTTGTAGTTAACTTGTTATTTACTAACTTTTTTATACTTAAGCTTCGCTCTTTTAACATATTAACCACTCTCCTTACCTATAATGCAATTGTAACACATAATTTAATTGATATCAAGTTTATACTTGAAAAAATCATAATTTTTTGCTATAATTATCTCATCGAGGATTAGTCTATTAAATTTAATATTATTTTTTTAATTAACGGTCAAAAATTATAGAAAGGAAGTTATATGAAAGAAAATAATGAAACCAAAGTCTTCGCCCTAGGAGGTTTAGGAGAAGTTGGTAAAAACATGTATTGCGTTATGCATCATAACGAAATAATAATAATAGACGCTGGAGTAATGTTTCCTGAAGATGGACTTTTAGGAATCGATTATGTTATTCCAGATTTTACATTTTTAAAAGAAAACGAAGATAAAATTAAAGCTTTATTTATAACTCACGGGCATGAAGACCATATTGGAGGAATACCTTTTTTATTACAAACAGTAAAAATTCCAAAAATTTATGCACCAGCCCAAGCCAAAGAGTTAATAGAAAAAAAATTAGAAGAAAAAAATATTAAATATAAAAATATGATAATTTACAATGAAAATACAATCGTTAAAACAAAATATTTTAATATTGAATTTTTTAGAACAACCCACTCGATTCCTGATTCACACGGACTATCTATTACCAGTCCAAATGGAACAATAGTAATGACTGGAGACTTTAAATTTGACTTAACACCAATTGGTCCCATGACTGATATTCATAAAATGGCGAAAATTGGTAGTAAAAAAGTTAGATTACTTATGAGTGATTCTACTAATGCATTAGTAGAAGGAACTTCAGTGAGTGAATCTTTAGTCGATGAAAATTTAGGAGAAATATTTGATACTTACAATTCTAATCGCTTAATAATCGCAACATTCGCATCAAATATATATCGTCTAAAACATATAATTGAAACATGCAAAAAGCATAAAAGAAAAGTTGCTCTATTTGGAAGAAGTATGGAAACATCCGTAGAAATAGCAGCAAAATGCGGATATATAAAAGATAAAAGTATCATAATAAGCGCAGAAGAAGCTAATCAATTAAAACCAAAAGATGTATGCCTACTATGTACTGGAAGCCAAGGTGAACCACTTGCAGCCTTATCTAGAATAGCAAACGGATCACACAGACAAATAAAATTAATGCCAAATGACATAGTAATATTCTCATCATCTCCAATTCCTGGTAATGCAACTTCTGTATCAAAAACAATTAATCAACTTTATTTAAAAGGAGTAAAAGTATTTACAAATTCAATGAGTGAAATACACTCATCTGGACATGCTAATCAAGAAGAATTAAAATGGATGATTAGACTATTTAAACCAGAATATTTTGCCCCATATCATGGCGAATATCGTATGTTAAAAAATCATGCTGATCTAGCAATAGAATGTGGTGTTCCTAAAACTAATACTTTTATATTAGAAAATGGTGATGTTTTATCAATAAATAAAAAAACAATTAGAAAAACATCAAAAATACAAGCAGGAGATATATTTGTTGATGGATCTAGAATTGGTGATGTAGGAAACGTTATCATTAAAGATAGAAAACTAATGGCCAATAATGGTATATTAGCAATTATTGCCAATATTGATACCCATAATAAAAAACTATTAAGCCTTCCAAATATTACAACTAGAGGATATATTTTAGTAAATGAAAACGAAGAATTATTAAAAGATATTCAAAAGAAAATAGAAATTATTATAAACAAAAAACTAAAAGATAAAAAAGTAAACTTTAATGATATAAAAAATGACATCATTACCGAATTAATTCCAATTTTATCAGAAAAAATCGGTAGAATACCAATTATATTACCAATTATTATGGATATAAAAGAAGAAAAAATTACACAGTAAAAAAACAAATGTCAAACATTTGTTTTTATTTTTTTAATTTATCTTCCAAATCTTTCTCCAAACTAGAAATATCATTAGGATCCATAAATATATAAACACTTCCCTTGTGCTTTAATAATATACTAGCATCATCTTTAGTAATATGATAACCATTTTTTAACCCATTAATAATTATATCAGAAGTAATATCTGGATAATCTTCTTGCCTTTCCCTAGCAGGATGAATATCTAGAACATAAGAAGCATCAACAGTATTTAATATTTTAATAAAATCATTAGCAAACTCTTTAGTTCTACTAAAAGTATGAGGTTGTAAAATACAAACTATTTTTTTATCAGGATATTTTTGTTTAACAGATGAAATTACTGCTTTAACCTCATTAGGATGATGAGCATAATCATCTATAATAACACTACTACCCACTACTGTTTCACTAAATCTTCTTCTTGCTCCTCTAAATTTTGATAAATTTTCTTTCACTTTATTCATATCAATATTTTCTAAATAACATACACTAATAACTGCAAGTACATCTAATAACTGATGTTCTCCGTATAAAGGTAAATCAAAATGATCTAAATATTTATAATAAGCATAAACATCAAAAGATATTCCATCTTCCTTATATATAATATTAGTTGCATATATATCATCATTTTCTTTCAAGCCAAAATAAACAAAATCTCTATCTACTTTAATCTTTCTAATATTCTCATCTTCCCCATATGCAACTACCTTTTTTATAGTCTTACTAGCAAATTGACTAAACGCATCAATAATATCATTAATATCCTTAAAATAGTCAACATGATCTAAATCGATATTAGTAATAACCGTATAATAAGGTAAATAATTTAGAAAATGACGACGATACTCACAAGATTCTAATGCAAATAAATCATTATCAATACTTGCATAGCCTCTCCCATCACCAATTAAATAATTAATATTATCAATAGCACAAGCCATTAAAGAAGTAGTAGTAGTTTTTCCATGACAACCACATACACAAATAGTTTTAAACTCTTCAGTTAATCTTCCAACCATCTGCTCATAAGTAATTATTTCTAAACCTAATTCTTTGGCTTTAATTACTTCTTCATGATCTTCTTTAATAGAAGCTCCTTTAATAATTATCATATCTTTTTTTATATTATCTTTATTATAAGCTAAATATTTAATATTTCTCTCATCTAAACTCTGTTCTGTAAAAAAATGCTTATCAACATCACTTCCCATAACCTTATAACCTAAATCATGCATAATAGATGCAAGTGAGCTCATACCAGCCCCTTTAATACCAATAAAATAATACATATTACCCTCCTAAAACAAAAGGATAAGCATCTCGATGCCTACCCATAATCTATATACAAAAATTATAATCATAAGTGGCGTCCCCAAAAGGATTCGAACCTTTGACCGCACGCTTAGAAGGCGTGTGCTCTATCCAGCTGAGCTATGAGGACATCTCCAAACCACGTATATGATTATAACACAATATTTCTAATTATTCAATATCTTTTAATAAACTTTTATAAATTTCTTCATTATCAACACAAAAAATCACTTCTTCTACCCCATAATTATCATTCATCGATAAACTAATTGTATATACTACTTCTTCTAATATATTACTATTCGTAACATCAGATAAAATTGCATTATTAAAATTAAGTTTAATTACTTCTTGTTCCAAAGAATAATCAAGAAGTTTAGCACTAACATCTAAAAAACTCATTAAATTACTCTCATAAATAGGAGCACTACTCAACTGCTCAATAATTACTTTTATTTTATCTTGATTATCATTATTAATATATTTAGTAACAGGAACATAATAACTATTATCATTATAACTATTTACATAATACACAGTAAATGAATCAATATTATGAACAGAAGATATATCATATACTTTATTTATACCAAAACTCTTATCTAAAACACTAGGTAAGTTTTTTCCACTATTAGGAAGTTTAGTTAAAACTTCTCCATTAACTTTAATAATAACTTTATCAACACTATCTAAAGAAGTTAAAGTATAAACTATAGCTTCAATCATTTTTTCCTCATATTTTTCATTAATATCAAGTAATTCATCTGAAAAATTAACTGTTACTGTATCGCTTTCAAAACTAATATCTAAAACAGTTGTACCACTTGGTATTATAGAACGAAATCCATTAGGAATAATATTACTTTTACTACCACCGATTATCAAACCTTCTATCAAATCTTTAGCTTTTGCAATAACATCACTATTATTAATAGAATTAATTTTTGTTCTAGCAACATAATCATTACTATCCAAAAGATAAATAACATCTAAACTATTAGAATAAACATACTCAACATTATCATGAGTAAGATCTAACTTTTTTTCCATAAGAGAATCAGGCATTAAATATAAAATCATCAAAATAAATAAAGTTAATGTAGCTACCATTAATTTACGCATTGACATTTTCTTTAACATATAATCACCTAATAAAATATATGAAAATTATATTTTTTTATAACAAAAACCACTTAAAGTGGCTATATTTTGATTTCTTTTAATCTAATTAATTCGACAACTGCTTGTGCTCGACCTTTCACCCCAAGTTTTTGCATAACATTAGAAACATGGTTCCTAACAGTTTTTTCACTTATACTTAACATATCAGCAATTTCTTTGGTAGTCTTATTTGCAACAAGTAATAAGAAGACTTCTTTTTCTCTTTTTGTTAAAATACTTTTGTTCATAAATACCTCACTTCCCTAAAGGGTGGCTATGCTTATTCATAATATTGTATGTGCTTTTAAAAAGAAAGTGAGTACTATTATTTATTAATTTTGAAATTGAACAGAAATATACATCTTTTTATCAAACTCTTCTTGCACTAAACGCATAATTTCATTAGCAAGTTCTGTTGAATGATCACTACTACCTATTACTACTCTTATTTGATCATTATCTATTTTAACAAAACATTCTTTATTATATTTATTTTTTAATTTAGTTTCAATTTTTTCTTCTATACTATTATTTTGATTAATACTTTTAAGTTCTTCAAAAGCTTTATTCTTCTCATCAGCACTAATGTTTACATCAGTAAGAGTCTTCTTTAAATTAGTAATTTCTTCCAAGACTTGATTATCATCTTCAACTTTTAAAGCCGAAATTATATCACTATCTTCAATACTAACTTTACTACTATTATCATCACCATCAACTGATGTAGGTGTTGTCTGATTATCAATATTCGTATCACCATTATTAGTAATCAATAATTCATTAGGCATCGTAACATAATAAACACTTAAAACTAAAACCATACTAAATAAAGTTAAAAACCACAAATTCTTCTTATTTATCATATATATCCCTCTTTTCCAAATTTCTAATTAATTATATTATTAGAAATTCAAAATATAACATTTAAAAACTGGATATTTCACATTTTTTATGCTTTTACTATTACTTTTAAGAAGGTTAATGCATAAATTAATAATGAAAGGATGGTTAAGAATGAATAACGATTATCAAAAAGCTTTAAATAAGATAATATGTGATAATAAATTAAATAGAAATATTCATGGTTGTTGTAACCCACCTATTACCGGTGGCATAACCGGACCAACTGGACCAACCGGACCGACTGGGCCTACTGGACCTACCGGACCTGCAAGTGGTTCAATTTTCGTTAGTGGTTACTTCCCTGATTTTGCAGCCTTAATTGCCGCTCATCCAACTGGTAATGTTGGTGATGCATACGTAGTAGGAAACACTTTATATGTTTGGGATCCCGCAACTAACAGTTGGCAAGCTACCGGTGTAATAGCCGGACCGACTGGTGCAACTGGACCTACTGGTGCTACCGGTGCTACTGGACCGACTGGACCTACTGGACCAACAGGTGCAACCGGACTGATGGGATCTACTGGAGCAACAGGTGCAACTGGAGCAACAGGACCTACCGGTGCAACCGGACCTACTGGGGCTACACCAGCAATTAATATTGGTACAGTAACAACTGGCGCACCTGGATCAAGTGCAGTTGCAAGTATAACAGGTACTTCTCCTAACTTTTTCCTAAATCTTACAATTCCACAAGGACCAACTGGTGCAACAGGCACTGGCGCAACTGGACCAACCGGACCTACTGGACCAACAGGTGCAACTGGACCTAGTGGACCAACTGGAACTGGAGCAACTGGACCGACTGGACCTGCTGGAGCAACCGGCGCAACTGGACCTACTGGACCAACTGGAACTGGAGCAACTGGACCTACCGGACCTACTGGACCGACCGGAGCAACTGGACCTGCTGGAACTGGAGCAACTGGACCTACCGGACCTGCTGGAGCAACCGGCGCAACTGGACCTACTGGACCTACTGGAGCAACCGGCGCAACCGGACCTACTGGACCTACTGGAACTGGAGCAACTGGACCTACCGGACCTGCTGGAGCAACCGGCGCAACTGGACCTACCGGACCTGCTGGAGCAACAGGAGCAACTGGACCGACTGGACCGACCGGAGCAACTGGACCTACTGGACCTGCTGGACCTACCGGACCTACTGGACCTACCGGACCTACTGGACCATAATCAATAACATGAATAAATATAAAATTTGTGTATATGCTATTTCCAAAAACGAAGAAAAATTCGTCAATAGATGGGTCGACAGTATTAAGGATGCCGATGAAATATACGTACTAGATACAGGTTCAACCGATAATACTGTTGAATTACTAAAGAAAAAAGGAGTTAATGTCATTAGTAAAAAAATAACTCCTTGGAGATTCGATGTAGCCAGAAACGAATCTCTCTCTTTAGTACCATCAGATACCGATATATGTATATGTTTAGATCTCGATGAAGTAATAAGCGAAGGATGGCGTAAAGCTTTAGAAGAAAATTGGGATGAAAATACCGATCGAATTTTTTATAACTATAATTGGTTATTAGATGAAAATAACGTACCAAAAGTTAGTTTTTACATTGAAAAAATTCACAAACGTCATGGATATAAATGGACTCATCCTGTTCATGAAATTCTAAGCTTAACTGAAAATAAAGAAGAAAACAAAAAAGTCGTTGAACAAATAACAGTCAATCACTATCCGGATAATACTAAAAGTAGAAGCAGTTATTTGCCTTTATTAGAGTTTTCAGTTAAAGAAGATCCTGATGATGATAGAAATATGCACTATCTAGGAAGGGAATACATGTACTATGGCAAATATCAAGAAGCAATTACAACCTTAAAAAAACATCTAAATATGGAAAAAGCGGTCTGGAAAGATGAAAGATGTGCTTCAATGCGTTTTATAGCAAGATCATATCGCTATTTAGAAAAATACAAAGAAGCAATCTATTGGTATGAAAAAGCAATTATAGAAGCTCCTTATCTTCGCGATCCTTACGTCGAATTAGCATTGTTATACTATGAATTAAAAGACTGGGAAAAAGTTATTTTCTACTCTGATAAAGCATTAGAAATAAAAGAAAGTGCTAAATCATATATTAATGAACAATTTAGTTGGGACCATACAATATATGATTTGAAATCAATTTCTTATTATTATTTAAATAATAAAGAAAAGGCATTAGAAAATATAAATATTGCTCTTACATATGCTAGTGAAGATGAAAGGTTATTAAATAATAAAAAAGTATTTGAGAATATGTAATTCCAAATACTTTTTATTTTTCTGACCTTGAAATATTTAGTAAAATACCTATACCAATCATAGTAATAATTAAACTACTACCTCCATAACTTAAGAAAGGCAAAGTTACCCCCCTAAATCTTTCTTGTGCAACTTATTTTGTATAGGTTACACTATCTATATTACTGAAAAATAAATATAACATTGCTTTATAACTGTTTTTTAATCATTAATAATTAATTCTGGAAATTTCAAATGAACATAAATTTTCTTATCTTTATCAATTTCTATTCGATCAATAAGTCTCATAATTTGATTTTTAGTAGGATTTTTAAGCGACATATAATCTAAAACAGATTTTTTGCACCGATTAAATGAAGAAGTATTTTGAACACTCTTATTATTATCTTTTTTTCTCATTAATTCCTCTAATTCAATTTCTAATTTCTTTATTTCTGTTTTAGTTTTATCATAAATTCTTTTATACATATCTTCATCAACAAGTCCACTAACTTTATCCATATATAAACTATCGAGCATATTCTTATGAGAATTTATTTCATTATCAATCTTTTCAATTTTCTTATTAATTTCCCTTAAATTTTTAATCACTATTTCTTCTGAATTATCTTCTAGTTCGTTAAAGTCATAATACTTGCAAAATTCTTCGCATATATTTTGTAAATATTCTATAATATCTTCTTCTAACCAATCATAATTAATCCTATGAGATGAACAAACACCAAATTTGCCTTTTCTCGTATATAGATTACATTGTGTATAGTGTCTTACAGTAGTTTTTAAAACATCTTTACTAATTCTAATACTTCTTCCACACTCTTTACAATAAAGAAGTCCTCCAAGTAAATATTCTAATTGACTATCAGTTTTTTTGTCTTTTGTCCTAGAATTTAGTAAATCTTGAACTTTATCAAATGTTTCTTTCGATATAATTGCCTCATGAGTATTTGGTACGACAATGTATTCACTAGTATCAGTCTTTCTTAATTTTTTAGAATTATAACTGACTTTATTAAAGGTATTTTGTACCATATTTCCAATATACATTTCACTTGTTAGTATATCTTTAACAGTTTGCCTTTTCCAAATTCCAAAGCCATCATTTTCTGTAATATTTTTACCTCTAGGCTCACCCTTATAAACTATTGGAATAGGAATCTTTTTTAAGGTTAATATTTCTGCTATTTTTCTAGGGCTTTTTCCCTCAAGTGCTAAATCATAAATGAGTTCAACAACATATCTGACTTCTTCATCAACAATTAATTTATGTTTATCATTTGGATCTTTTTTATATCCATATCTAGGAAAAGAGCCAATATAATCGCCTTTAGTTTGTTTTGCTTTAAGAGACGTTTTAACTTTTTTAGATACATCTCTTAAATATAAATCATTAACACTTAATCTAATTCCTAACATTGAATCACCAACAGTAGAATCATAGGAATCATTAATAGCAATATACCTAACACCGTGTTCTCTAAAGTATTCTTCAATATAGTTACCAGTTTTATACATTTCACGACCAAGTCTAGATAAGTCCTTTGTAATGACACAATTAATTTTTCCTTTTTCAATATCCTCGATCATTTCTTTAAACCCAGGTCTATCAAAATTACCTCCAGAATATCCATCATCTACATAATGTTTAACAATTTGAAAATTATTAAATTTAGCAAAAGAATCAATTATCATTTTTTGACTTTGAATAGAAGAACTTTCATCGTTTTTATTATCAGCATCTGATAATCTATTATAACCAGCACATAGGTATTGCATTAATTTATTCCCTCCAATCTATTATTTTGCAATACCAAGACCTCACAATGCCATGTTACCATCAAAACTTCAAAAAAGCAAATCATTTGGCTTTTAAATTTCTTAAATAACACAAATATCCCTCCTTCATAATTTCTTCTAATTTTGTACCATCTTTTTTATAAATAAATTCCATATTTAGTTTCCTTCTTTTACCGTTTTTATCAATTCTTTTCATAGATTAGCCACCTCTATAAAAAGTATTCTAATTAAAAGAAAATAATGAATAACATTATTAATCTTACTTTTTTATTACATATAAAAAGATGAGTATTTCTCATCTTTACTTTATTACAAATGCCAATATGTAATTGTTTTAGGCATAACCTTATCTTTATAAACAGACTTTACATCCATAAAAATTTTATACTTTGATTTCTGATTAAATTTTTTACTAATCTCTTCATTATTCCAATTAATGTAATTTCTATGAGCAACAGCTAAAATAATAATATCAGCATCACTTATATCTTCTTTACTCACATACTGACAAGATGAAACATTATAATCACAAATACAAACACTATATTCTTCATTGATTAAATTTCTATATAAATCTTCTACCCTTGTATTTCGTGTATCAGGAATATTTTCTTTATAAGAATAACCATAAATTACTACTTTGATTTTATTTCTATTCGCATTTCCAATTAATCTACTAATTTCTGCAACGATAAACGTTGTCATTGATAAATTAATTTTTCTCGCAATCTCTAAACTATTCAATCTGACTCCATATTGTTCTGCAAGATTCATCAAATAATATGAATTTACCCCGACACATCCACCACCGACTAGACCTGGATAATATTTTGTAAAATTCCATTTTGTCCCTGCTGAATTAATAACTTCTTGAACATCAATGTTTAATCTATGACAAAGTATAGATAACTCATTTACAAAGGCAATATTTAAGTCTCTTTGACAATTCTCTACCAATTTAGATAGTTCTGCAATTTTAATATCATTCACTTCGTAAACGTTTATACCGGCTATATCTGAGTAAATATACTTCATAGCATTTAAAACCTTTTTTGATGGAGAAGCGATTAACTTGGTAATGTTAGACAATGTGTTTTGAATATCACCAGGATTTATTCTCTCAGGAGAATAGCCAACGTAAAAATTAATATCATTTTTTAATCCAGATTTTTTTTCAATCAAGGGTATACATATATTTTCCGTACATGTCGGCATGTATGATGTCTCAAAAATAATTAGCACTCCATCTTTAATATTTTTAGCAATAGAAATACAAGCATTCTTTATATAATTTAAGTTTGGCTGATTATTCTCATCAATTGGTGTAGAAACACAAACTATTATTACATCTGCCTTCCTAAGCAAGGATTCATCATACGTAAATGTAATATTGTTATTTTTATTATTTTTTAATAATTCTGTAATTCTCTCCTCATCTATGTCATAAGCGATTACGGGAACCTTCTGCGACAAAAGATTTATAAGTGGCAAGCCTACATAACCTGTTCCCAAAATTGCTATTGTAGGCAATTCACAATTAATTTTTTCTAAAAGTTTCATTTTTTTCTAACTAAAGACTCCCCTCTTTTTTTTAAAACTGAAGGTAATTCTCCAGTTGAAATAATGGTGGTTTCATGTAATGCTCTTGTCATACCTACGTACAATAACTTCATATCAATATCACGCGATGGATTGTACATATTAGAATCAACATTAGCTAAAATAGAAGCGTCAAATTCTAAGCCTTTCGCTAAACTGCAAGTAATAGTACATAATCCACCGTGATACTCTCTATCATTTGGTGTGATATTTCTCGCATCAATACCATAATACAATAGTTTTTTATTTATACTCATAGCTTCTTCTTCTGCTTTACATATTATTGCAATTGACTTGTATCCGCTTTTTCGATATTCTTTTACTTTTTCAGCAATAAACAACACTTCTGAATCACCATCGCAAGAAATATATTGAACTGGTTTTCCATGCCTAATTATATCCTTTGAATAAGTCCCAGTTAAAATTTCTGAAATCTTATTTGCTTCACTCATTATTTCATCAGTTGTTCTATATGATTGATCCATCATAACAATATTAGCATTACCTTCAAAAACCACGTCTTTGACAGATTTCCAATCTTTTACCGAACGATAAGAAAAGATAGCTTGATTTAAATCGCCAAAAATAGAAAAAGTTGCATTTGGTATTAATTTTTTTAAAATCTTAAATTCTAATAATCCCAAATCTTGAGCTTCATCCACGATCACATGAATAATACCGTTATAATCCTTTACATCATCCAACTGTGATTTTAAATATAAAATTGGAGCGATATCATCCCTTGATAGTATTTTCTTAGATAATCTTTTTGTTGTGAATTTTTTAAATTCTTCAACATTCTCTATATTCATATATCTATCAATACTATTTATAAAACCTGCATACAATAATAATAATTTCTTGTTTATGAGTTCAAAATGTTTTTTTATAACTTTTGTTAGCCCCGTTTTCACTTCTTTTCCAAGTAATGTGGTTTCATCATACAATAATCTTCTTCTTTCACTATTCTTTGGCAAAGAACGCGCTTCTCGATATAAGTCTTCAGTTAGCAAGTCATAATATTTGTCATAATCATCTTTTATTTTTTTAACTAAACGTTTTTGGATAAAATTGATTTTTGCTCTATAACTACCTGTTAGGTTTTTAAGTAACTCAGCGATTTCTTCCTTTGAAAACAACACTTTACCATAATAAACAATATTAGTATTTTTATAGTACTCAATAATATCTTGCATATATCTATCCAATGCTTCCTTAAATTGCGGTGAATTTTTTATTGCACTTTCATAACTAATTCTACCATTGGAATAAAATTCTTTGAGTTCTTCGGTAGATTCTTGCACAGTAAATTTTTCATTAACTAAATCTGCAAGTAAAGCTGGAATTGTTGTCTGATTTACCATTTCAACATCTAAATCAGGCAAAACGCCTGAAATATAGTCTAAAAAATAATTATTGGGTCCAATTATCAAAAATTGATCTGAATTAACCATTTTTTTGTTACCACTATTATTTAATAAATATATTAAAAAAGCAATCCTATGCAAAGCTACACTTGTTTTTCCAGAACCGGCAACTCCCTGAACTATTACGTTTTCGTTTATAGGTCTTCTGATAATGTCATTCTGCTCTTTTTGAATTGATGCAACAATATCTTTCATCTTATTATCTGCATGAACATCTAAATAATTTTGTAATATTTCATCATCCGTTATTAAATCAGTATCTAATACAGATTTAATAATAGCATCTTCAATAATAATTTGCCGTTTTAATGAAATAAATCCTTCAATTATACCTTCTGGAGCAATGTATTTAGCATTTCCAACTAAACTATCATAATACATACTAGATATTGGACTTCTCCAGTCAATAACCGCTAATTGATTATCCGGGTTAGATACAGTTGTTTTTCCCACATATAATTTTTGAGATATTCTTGTATCTTTTGGTGTAAAATCCATTCTTCCAAAATAAGGTGAATTTATTATTTGTTTTAATCTTCTAATTCTGGATGCATATAAATCCATTAATGCTTCTTTTGTGAAATGTTCACCACGTTTTGCATCATCGTATGTTATTTTTTGCTTGCGAAGTTTATCTAACATCTCAATTGCTGTTTCTAATTCTTTAGCAATACATTTTTCTACATATTCTAAATATTCAGTTTCCTCTTTATAAATATCTTGACTCATATTACTGCCTCCTTAAAACAGATATTATATTACCATATTTTTACTTTTTATTCAATATTAATATAACTTAGTACACTAATGTATTAAAAAAATAATTTTCAGTAAACTTCTCTTTTAGCCATTTCTAATTATTTCATGCGCTTGATTCTTTCGTTTAATTCCCATAAAGCATTTCTATTACTGTCCCATTTAAACATAGTAAATGCTTTCTCATAATCCGTCCAAAATACTTCTTTATGCTCTTCAGACAAAACTATATCAATATCATCAACACAAACACCAAAGCAATATTCAATAACATTAAACGTTCTTTCTCCCCATAGAAAATCTCCATTAATAAAATTTACTGGTATAGTTGATTTTGAATCCAATTTTATAAAGCTTGCATCAAAAGGAATGCCTGCTTCTTCATTTGCCTCCCTTTTGCATGCTTCAAAAATATTCTCTCCTTCTTCTACTCCTCCAGCTATTCCTTGCCACACATTTAAATCAGCTCTTTTAAATAGAGCAAATTGAATCTCATTTTTGTAATGTCTATATGGCAAGACTAAAACTTGAATTGGCTTTCTCATCTATAATCTCCTTCTAAAATTTTCATTACATTCTCTTTATTTTCTACTAAACATTTTAATATCCTAAATCTCTTTTTTGCAAAACTCATTTTTTCATACTTGCCATAATCATCAGGTTTAATACTAGATAAACTATTTGCTTGAATATATAAATACAAATTGTATGCATCTTTTGGCGATTTTATCTTTTCTAAAGTATAATATCCATCAATAAATTCCTTCATTCGATATAATTCTTCTTTGCTCAATAAAGAATCACTAAATAACATAAACATACCCCTTAATACTTCATATTCTTTATAAAACTCACAACACTGATCAAAATCTACAATTTTATACGAGGAATTAGTATAAAGAATATTATCACCATAAAAATCACCATGAATAATCTGTTTTGTTAAATTATTAAAATTAATATCAGTAATTTTTAATTTTCCCAAAATAGATAACTTATACTTAATTATTTCAACATATTCAGTATGATTATGTAATTTGTGATATTTTAAATATTCATTTAATATAATTAAATTATTTTCCACTTTTAAGAAAGTAGTATGAATATTTTTTACCTCGAACATTTTTTTATGCAACATAGCAAGAAAAAGTCCAATATCCCGCACATGAGAAATCACATCCAACCTTTCACTTTCAATAAATTCACTTAAATAGTAACTATTATACTCATAATTAACATATAATTCATTATTTTTAGTTTTAATTATTTTGGGAGAAAAATCATATAGTTTAGACTGAACCTGCAATATTTTACACAATCTATTTATAGATTGATTCTTTATTTCCTTAAGAAGGTATCTATTCTTATTTTTATCAACAATAATCCATTTCCTAGATGCATATCCCTTTGATAATGATTTATAACTTGTAAGATCTATACTGTAAGATTTCATTATATTATCAATTTGTTCCATATTACATTTTCCTTTTTAATATTTTATAGACTTCTGAACTATTATCTCTTGTCCCATCTTGATATATATTATAATAACATATTTCATCACTATCTAAAATATCTTTTACATCTGTCGCATGAATCGGAAAAATTTTGTTTAAAACTTCTCTTTGCGGAAAAACGCCATCAATTACAGAACTTTCTATAAAATGTTTCATTTCCTTGTATTCAACTTCTTCAAAATCAAACACAATATTGGGCTCATATATTAAATTAAATATTATTTTCAGCTTTGAACTAGGAACAATCTGAACCCCTAATTTATTAGCTAAATCATTAAAACTAATTACTAATCTTTCGCTGCAATCCCTGGATAAATTAGTAGTTATGAACTGTTGATATTTACTTTTATCAATACAATCCCATAACTTATCTTTCAACAATTTATTCAATTTTAATGTGTTCGCACGAACGTTTATCCTTGCAGGATTTCCATATGAGACAATTTTATCACTACTCAATATTAACCCTGTTCTCTCATTAGAGGAATATGCTAAATTATAATTATTTAATAAATATAACATGTTTGTTGTTTTTCCAGTTCCCTTATCGCCTATAAAAAGAACTGTATTTCCTTCAGAGACAACCGAGGAAGAATGTAAAAAAACACCTCCTTTACGTTCAAAAAATCTATTAATTAAATCTATCAATAATCGTTTAGTAAATAGTATTTCTTCACTATTTACCTCTTTCCTTCCAATGAATAATTGATTATTTACAAATCTCGCTTTGTGCTTATCAATCATGTATATATTTGTATCAAATAAACTATTATTTTCATCTATGAAACAAATAGCCAAGTCATATTGTCCTGATAAATTAGTAACTCTTTCAACTATTGCATACTCTCCTAAATATTCTTTTAAAAGAGTTAAGTTTATTTCTTGATCCCACAATAAGGAAAAACTAACAAAAAAATTATTCAACTCATAAACCATAATTAACCTCTTATTCTTACTCTTCTATTTTCAGAAATATATTCACTTATCTTTTTCTCAGATAGATTACATCTTTTTGCTTCTTCCAATAAATACACTAATAAATATAATTTCATTCGTTCCTCAAAATTGGAACAACTAAATAATTCTGGATAAAATTTTAACATTGAAGGCATTATAATTTCATAAGTTCTTTTTTGAATAGAATTTAAGCTGTTTTTTGGATAAAAAAATGTTTCAGGATATTTCCACATCCTATACCAACGCAACAATTGGTAATCAAGAGGAGCAATCATAGTGTTTTCAAAATCGTAAGCAAATATTTTACCGTTACTTACAAAAAAGTTATAAAAATGAACATCTACATGAATTAAGCTTCCAGATTCTTGTTTCTGTATGTAATTTACATAATAATTATATGTTTCTTTCAAAAAAGTTTTATATTCTTTAGAAAAATTTACACCACTTATTGCAGTTTGAAATTTTGCATCAAGTATTGGCTTAAAATCTATAGGTGTTTTTTTAATATTATTAATATCTCTCAAAACCCTTGAAATTTGTTCTATAAAATTTATTCTATCTTTGTATGAATAGCTATCCCAACAATCAAACAATGATCGCCCATATAATTTAGATATAATAATATATTTGTATGATTCTTCTTCTCCATATTGGTATAATTTTGGCAAATAGTCTTTTCCAAATAATTTTTGATATACCTCTAATTCATTATAATAATATTGAAATTTCTTTGGATAATAAATTTTTATAACATAATTATCACTCATAAAAATTCTATTTTCTTTGTCCATTAGTTTTGCGTTAACAAACTGTTCAGCAATACCATGTTTTTTTATAATTAGTCCCAATGTTTCATTCATTTTAATCACCACATATCTTCCGCAGGATCCTAGTGCAATCCACATTTTTGTTTACAATAAACTCATTTAACCCTTTTTGACCATGATAATCTGTTCCGCAAGTTTTATAAAGATTCAATTCAACCGCAAGATTATTTAGTTGCTCATATAATTTTTCCGAAATATTATGATTGTATGTTTCTATCCCTTCAAACTTGTATAGAATAAGGAATTTCCTTAATTCTGCTAACGTCAAATTTAACGTCCATGGATGTGCTATTACCGAAATACCTCCACTCTCTTTTATTATTGAAATGCAATCTTCTATTTTATTTTTTGGGGTTTCAATATAATATTTTCCACCTCGAGAAAGCAATGATTTTATTGCTTCATCTTCGTTATCAAAATATCCATGCTTTGATAATATTCTGGCTATATCTCTTCTGCCTATCACTCCATTTAAACAAACTTCTAACACCTCATTATAGGTTATTTCATAGCCACTATTTACTAACATTTCAATTAACTTCCTTGCTTTTTTTATTCGACTTTCCCTAATTCGTTTGGAAAACTTTTCAATTATTTCTAGTGAAATGCCATAACCTAAAATATGACATTTACCATTTGGATAATCAGCCGTCAGTTCGACTCCTGGGATTACAATAACATTTGTTGATTTAGAATAATTAATGGCATTTTGTACTTCGCCAATAGAATCATGGTCAGTTATGGAAATATATTTAAGTTTCTCATAAGATGCTTTTTTGACAACCTCAACTCCTGATAAAATACCATCGGATGCAACAGAATGAATATGAAGGTTTATTCTATTCACATGACATTCCCCCTTAACTTTTTATTATTTTACAACTATTTTTTATAATTTGCAATCTCTTTGCTATATTTTGTAGTTTTATTAATGTACAGAATATGTTATAATCTTTATAAAAGAGGGACTCATTATGCAAAATGATTTTAATATTTTTAAAACTTCTATATTAGAAAACAATAAAGAACTTTTTAATAACTTACCTAAAGGAGATTTACATAATCACGCTCTTTTAGGTTCAAACAGAAATTTTTTTTCCTTAAAGTTTCCACAATTTAATTTAGAACACTTCACCCAAAATGAAGACATAACCTCTCTCACAAATTTTATAAAAAATAATATTATAAAAATTTCTACAACAAAGCAAGGTCAATTAACATTATTTGAATGTACAATATTAACAGCAATTAATGATGGAATATCAATACTAGAAATGAGTGTCGATTATAGATTGGTTTACGAAGTTTATGATAACCAATCAGAAAAATATATTCATGACCTAATAAAAATAAAAGAAAAATATAAAGATAAAATTAAAATACACTATGATTTAGGAATTAGCAGAAATGCCTATAAAATAGAACATGATGCTATTATCATGGAATTAATAGATAGTACTATCTTTAATGGAATAGATATATTTGGCGATGAGTTATCAAAACCAATATATATTTTTAAAAACATATATAAACACGCCAAAAAAAGAAATTTAAAAAGAAAAGCACACGTCGGTGAATTTGGAACTGCATATGACGTATATGAAGCAATCAAAACTTTACATTTAAATGTTGTTCAACATGGTATTTCTATTATAAATGATGAAAAAATTATGAAATATGCCAAAAATAAAAATGTCCAATTTAACGTATGCCCTATTAGTAACTTAAAATTGTGTCGAGTTGAAGATATAAAAAGTCACCCAATTAAAAAGATGTATGAATATGGTTTAAAAGTTACAATTAATACAGATGATCAATTAATATTTGAAAATTCCTTATTTGATGAATATAGTCTATTATTTAACGAAAAAGTTTTTTCGATAGAACAACTAAACGAGATAAGAATAAATTCTCTAGATTAGAAGATTTATTTCTTTAACTTTCTAATTAAAACTTCCGATTCATCTCCATCAACACCAATATCATGCTTGGTGAAATCATGAAAATCACTACCACCACACGTTAACAACCCGTATCTATGTGCCATTTTTTTATATTTTTTTGTTTCAATCAAAGACATTTTTGAGGAATTAACAATTTCTATACCATCCAAGCCATTTTCTTTCAAAAGTAAAACAAATTCTTCAAGTTCACTATCATCATAATTTAAAGATACAGGATGAGCAAGAAACATATAACCTCCAATATTTTTTATCACACTTGCCACTTCTTGGAAAGGCAAAGAGTATTTGGGAACATAACTCTGTGCTTTTTTGTTTGTATAGATATCGGCAGCTTTGCTTACACTTTCTGCATATCTGTTAAATATAAGCCAATCTATTATATCCCTTTTTGTTATAAATTGTTTATTAAAAAAATGCATCAATTCTTCAAGCGAAAAAGAAATATTAAAAACTTGGTTTATTTTCTTTATCAACATATTACTACAATCATTAGTGTTATCTCTATATTTATTTATAAGATAACTAATACCGCTATCATAATTAGGAAAATAACATAAAAGATGGAACGATCTTTTAAATATTGAATCAAATTCAATTCCATTAATTATATTAATTTCATCATGTGATAAAACAGACTCAAAAGAATTATGTTCGGTAAAAGAAATGAACTCTAGTTCTTTTTTAATCGCTATTTTTATTATTTCTTCTCTTGATAATTTTCCATCAGATATAGTTGAATGAATATGTAAATCATATTTCATATACTCACCACCAGCTATCGCAGTATATTATAAAGCTTTTATAAAGAAAAATCAATTAAAAATTATATATCAAGTTTATTATTTATCAATTTCCAATTAAGCTCCCATAAGGCATTTTTATTACTATCCCATTTAAGTTTTGCCTTTGCATCCTCGAATAATAACCATTCCATTTTTGTATGCTCGTGTGATAATATTATGGTCTCATTTGTAGCATCAATACCAAAACAATGCTCATATATTAAATAAACATTCTCTCCCCATAAAAATTCTTTAGTTACATTAACAACTGGCATTGTACACATAGATTTTAATTCAACAACTGATGCATCATAACTTATACCAGCCTCTTCATTTGCTTCCCTTTTGCATGCTTCTAAAAAGCTTTCTCCTTCTTCTACTCCCCCAGCTATTCCTTGCCATCTTTCTGTCTTTCCAGCTCTACAAAAAATACCATATAAATAATTTCCATCGTTATCTTTCTTATATGGAAAAGCTAATATTTGATGTGGTTGTCTCATAAAGTCCTCCTTTACAATATAATTATACTATTTTAATAAAATAATCTCAACAAAAAAGATTTATATTTTTATAAAAAAATGATATAATATCCAAAAGGAGAAAATATGAAAAAAGTAAAATGGGCATTAATTGGATGTGGCAAGGTAATACTTAAAAATAAAACATCTCCCTTTATCAACAATAAAAATGAAATTGCCGCTATTTGTACAACTAAATTAGAACATTCAATCAACGCAATTCACAAACTCAATTTGAAAAATTGTCATGAATATGATGACGTATATAGAATGCTAAAAAATGAGTCTATTGACGCAATTTATATTTGCACTCCTCCAAAATTTCATTATGACTATTTAAAAATTTTGGCAAATTATAACCTACAACTAATCTATGTTGAAAAACCTTTTGTTTTAAACTCTAAACAAGCGAAATCAATACTTAATCTATATAAAAAGAAATCAACTAAAGTTTTTGTTGCACATTATAAAAGATTAACACCTCAAATAAAAAAACTTAAAAAAATAATAATGTCAAAAAAATACAGTGAAATATTGAGTATTGAAGGATATTTTTCGCGTATATATGATCAAAAATTAATTCAAAATAGTTGGATATATAAAAAAGAAATTTCTGGCGGTGGTCGTTTTTTTGATATTTCACCTCACATTTTGGATGTACTCTACTATATCTTTGGAGAATTTAAAAATATCAAAAGCAATGTTTTATATGAGCAAAAAGAACATAATTGTGAAAGTAATGTTATCGCCGAATTCCAAATGCAAAATATTCCTTGTAAATTGCATTTCGATTTAAATGCAACGTCTGATAAGGATATTCTTCTTATTAAATGCTATAACAAAAATATTAAAACTTCCATTAATAGAGATTCAACTATTTATATTCTTAATAAAAATAACAAAATCATAAAAAAGTATAGTTTTCCTAAAACCAAAGTATGGGGACTAGAAGCAGTCAAGGAATTAGATAAATTAATATTTGATAAAAAATACAATCACAATATAGCATCATTAAAAGATGCCTACATAATTCAAAATTATATTGATGATATATTAAAGGAACGTTAGAAAATAGATAATTTATTTTCTAACGTTCCCTGTTTCTTTTATTTTAGATGAAGTATGTTCAATACATTTTTTTAAATATTCAATTCCTTTGTTTCGATATATTTCATATGTAATCTCTAAAAGTTTATTAGCCCTATTTTTGAAAGGATCACATACTTCTGGACATATACTAGGAATATCTTTGTCTATAATATTTTCAGGAATATCATCCCAAATTTGACCAAAATCTTCAGTTATTGCAGAGTTAAAATAATAACCATTCGGTTTTGGATGATAATTGCATGGATAAACATTTCCATCCGCTGATATATTGCCAATCAAATAATGAACAAAGCACTTTTTAAAACTTCTTGTTTTTTTTCTATCATCTAATACATTATGAATTTCTACAATCTTAAAATTATCATCTTCTAAATCTTTTTTTGAACGGGTTATTTCAGATTTAGCGAAAGTTCTTTCTTCTTCTGTCATATTCATAAGTGAGGCTATATCTGTTTTGAATCTTAAATAATGAACACCTATTTTTTTTAACTTTTGAGCAATATCATATATTTCTTTGTAATTATAATGATTAATTACATATCCTATATTTATATCTGTAGAACTATTTAACTCTTTTTTCTTTATATTTAATTCTTTTATCGTATTTATTACTTTTTCAAAAATATTTTTGTCATCATTTAAACATTTTAACTTAGAATAAGTTATTGAGTTACCTGCATCAAGACTAATTAATATATACCCCATTTTTAATATTATATCATACATATCTCTATCTATTAAAGTACCATTAGTAAAGACACCCACTCTTATTCCATTTTCTGATAATTTATTAATTGCATATAAAATAGATTCTTTTGCTATAAATGGCTCTCCTGTTATACCTGAAAAGGAAACATTATTAACCTTAAACTCTTCTTCTTTTCCTGTCCAATAATTAATCCCCATCTTCCTATAAGAAATAATGCCGTCTACAACTTTTTTCATATTATTTAAATTCATCAAATTGTTTTTTAACAATTTATTTGAACTCTTTTTATTAGCAACAAAACTTCCAATACACCATTCACAATTCAAATTACATACACTTGATGGATGAATAAGAATTTCATATGGCGGCAAAATCTTACCTTCAAATAAATTAATAATTCTTGAAAATTGCGTCTTTAACAAATCGAATTCGTTAAATCGCATTGGCAAATCCTTACGAACAAAATCATCTAACTCATCATACATACACAACACCTCATTTACTGCTATTTATATTATCAAAAAAAAATAAATAAATCAATATATTTGAATATCTTTATTTAATCTTATATGCAAAACTCTTTATACTACCAAAACAACTTCTTTGCAGTAATGGTAATGTTACCTTCATTTTTTATCTGTAATTTTTTTGATTTTTTATAAATTTTAGCATTTTTTATATATTTTTTATCTTTGGAAATTAGATTAAAAACTCCCAATCCCTTATAAAATAAGGGAAAAATTTGTTTGTCGTAATCAGTTACCTTGCAATGTTTACCCAGTAACAGGAATCAAACCAACAACAACCATTAAATTAAGTAAAGCTTGAAAAGCTAATCCAAATGTTATTCCAAACGCTAAATATTTGCCAAATTTATCTTCACATTTCATTGAAATTTTAAATCCGCGATAAATAATTGTTAAAAATAAAACTGTTACTAACAAAACACCCATAAAACCAAATTCTTCGCTTATAATAGAAAATATAAAATCTGTCTGTGGTTCTGGTAAATAAAAATGTTTTTGAATAGAATTTCCTAATCCTAAACCTAATAAGCCACCTGGACCAATCGCATACATTGACTGAATAATCTGAAAACCACTACCTAGTGGATCTTCCCACGGATTTAAAAACGATAAAATCCTTTTTAATCTATATGGTGCCATCATAATTAATATAGTTATTCCAACAATGCCAACAGATGCTAATTTTATAAAAAAGTTCATTTTCACTCCACTTACAAAAAGCAATACAACAATTGTCATAACTATTACTACGCCCGTTCCAAAATCCGGTTGTAGCATAATTAATAAAAATATTAACATTAATATTCCTAATATAGGCAAAACTCCACTTTTAATGTTCTTTAAAATTCTCTCATTATTAGTAAGATATTTAGAAACAAAAATAATCATAGCCAGTTTAGTAAATTCACTCGGTTGTATACCAAAAGAACCTATTCCAAACCAACTCCTAGAACCATTTCTAACAGTTCCGATTCCTGGAATTAAAACTAAAATCAATAAAATAAAACAAACACCAAAAATAATGTTTGCTTTATTTAAATATTTCCTATAATCTATATTTGATACTATAATCATTACTATATAACTAATTGTTAAAAATATCGATTGCAACTTTAAAAACCTATATGGATCATTAAATTTATACTCTGACCATACATAAGAAGAAGAATAAATCATCAAAAGTCCAAAAAGTGAAATTAAAACCACAAATATTAATAATATATAATCAACCTTTTTCATAACCCCCTCTTTCTATAGCCAAACACCATAAACTAACGCAATTAAACTTAAGATAAAACCAACTATCCAAAAAAGCTTAACAATATCATTTTCACTCCATCCAAGTCGTTCAAAATGATGATGAATTGGTGTCATTAAAAATACTTTTTTCTTAAAGACCATAACGGAAAATATTTGAATAATAACGGTTAAAGTCTCAATAACAAACACGCCCCCAATAACTGCTAGTGATAATTCATGAGAAGTAAGTATTGCAATAGTCGCTAATGTTGCTCCTAATGTAAGACTCCCAGTATCTCCCATAAAAACTTTAGCAGGATGAGAATTAAATACTAAAAATCCCATTATCGAACCAACTAACACGAAGCAAAATATACCAATATCTTGATAGCCTTCAACCCAATAACTTCCCCATGATAAAAGACCGAAAGCCAAAAAAGCAATTACTGATAATCCACCTGCAAGTCCATCTAGTCCATCAGTTAAATTAACTGCATTAGAACTACCTACTAAAAGTAGTAAAATAAATATACCATAAAACCAATTTAAATCCCATTCTATATTAAGTAAAGTTATTTCTAAAACTGAATCACCACTAGTATATTCACAAAATAAAATGTAAAATATCAAAGCTACAACAAATTGCAATAACAGTTTCTGAAATTGTGTAAGTCCTTTATTCCGCCTCCGTTTAATACTTATATAATCATCAAAAAATCCAATCAATGCATAAGAAATAAATACAAACAGAACAATTAATAAATTCGTTGAAAATTCTATTCTATCAGTAAAAAGCATCAGCAATACCGTTATAAATGTTGGAACAATGAAAATTAAACCTCCCATAGTAGGAGTTCCCTGTTTAGCGCGATGGGCATCAACATAAACATTTATCTGCTGACCTACTTTAATTTTTTTCAACCATGGAATAATAATCAAGGCAAAAACAATAGTAACAATAAAGCCAATCATTAATGCAAACAGTGATTTTGTCAGTGTTAACATAATTTCACTTCCATTTCTAATAAGATTATAACATACTTATTGTAACTTTTTGTCTCATTTTAAGGTATTTTACATAAGAATTTGTCAATTACCTAACATAAGTCGTACTTTACTTCCAAGCATCACAGAAGTTCCACTAGATGGAGACATCGATTTTACTACCTTTCCACTACCAGTATATTCAATAGTAAAATCAGATAATACTTTTTTTGCTTCATCCAAAGTCATTCCAACTACATTAGGAAGCTTAATATATTCTTTTTCATACCATTGATATTCTTTTTCTAAACCTCCAGATGGTTTTTCAATATCTAAAGCACTAATAGCATCAGTTAAAATAGCTTTAACAATTGGTGCAGATACTGTTCCTCCATATTGTGTTATTCCTTTAGGATTATCAACTGCAACATATACTATTACCTTTGGATCATTAGCGGGTAAAAAACCAATAAAAGATAAAATATAATTTCCTACCATATAAGCACCATTATTAACCTTTTGTGCTGTTCCAGTTTTACCGCCGACACGATAATCTTCGATAAAAGCATTACGACCAGTTCCATAAGCAACTACTTTCTCTAATATTAATCTAACTTCTTCACTAGTATTACTACTAATAACACTTCTTACTTTCGTTGGTTCAAATTTCTGAATAATTTCTCCAGTTTCTGGTTCTACAATACTATCAACAATATAAGGTTTATACAAAGTTCCTCCATTGATTGCTGCACTTACTGCAGTTATTTGTTGTAACGTTGTCTATTAAATGAAACTTTCTACCTAAATTATCAGAGAATGTATTAACACTTTCTCCTGTTTTTATATAAATATCTAGTTTTATCTTTTTGTCCTTTTCTTTATAAACATAAATTCTATCAATCAATTCATTAAATATATCACTGAAACACTTA
Source organism: uncultured Bacilli bacterium (assembly GCA_944358825.1). Classification (GTDB taxonomy): domain Bacteria; phylum Bacillota_I; class Bacilli_A; order RF39; family UBA660; genus CALVVX01. The sequence goes on along the minus strand of CALVSA010000003.1, from coordinate 35,464 downwards.
TCATCAGTTAAACAATTATCTAACATCTTTTTTAGTTCCTTAATTTTATTTTCTATATAGTTTTTATCTTGCTTATTATTTTGTAATTCATTTAGTTTTGTTTGATTAGTAATTATTTCTTCATTAATTAAATCTATTTGTTTTTTATAATCTTCTTTAGATATATATTCTTCCATAACAAGTTCTAATAATTTATCTTTTTTATTATTAAACATTAAAGTTTTAGATTCTATATTTTTTATTTCAGATTCATTATTATTGGTTTCTAAATAATTTTTACAGTCATTTAATATGTCATCGAAAATATACTTTCTTTTTTTCAATAATTTACCAAGCATATCCTTAAAAATTATATCTAATTCAGATTCAAACACTCTAGGATTAGAACAACCCTTTAAACTTTCTTTTCTATATACTTGGCATTCCCATACAGGATTATTTTTTCTTTTACCAGCAGATGATCTATGATATGTAAGATTATGACATCCACAATAAATTTTACCTGAATAAGTATATCTATTTTGAAATACTTTTTTATTAACTGCTCTATTAGTAAAACTATCTTGCCTTTCTTTTAATTTTTTGTTAGCTCTTTTCCATAATTCTTCCGATACGATTGGTGGGACATTTTCGTTATCTTTATAAATAATCCAATCCGATTCATTTAATTTTTTCTTCTTTTTAGTACGGTAATCTAATACTTTCGTTTTATGACCACAATAATATCCTTTATATTTAGGATTTTCAATAATTCTAGTTAGTATCGTTGTATCTATTCTTTTACCCTTTTTATTTTTATAACCTAAGCTATATAAATACTTTGATACTTTAGATAAACCATCGGTGGTATTGGCATATCTATCGAAGATAATTTTAATCATTTTAGCCTCTTTTTCATCAATAACAAGTTTTCCTTTATCTTTTACATAACCATAAATATTGGAACAACCTAACACAGTACCACTATCAATACTTCTTTTCATACCGAAAGATACTCTTTCTGATAGTTTTCGCACCTCATCTTGAGCAATCGATGACATTATTGTAAGTCTAAGTTCGGAATCAGGTAAGATAGTATTAATATTATCATTTAAAAAATAGACCCCAACACCATCTTGCAATAACTCCTGTGTATATTTGATACTATCCAAAGTACTTCTTGAAAACCTGGATATTTCTTTCGTTAATATTAAATCAAACTTATGCTTTTTAGCATCTTCTATCATTCTTAAAAATTCTTCACGTTTTTTAACTGATGTTCCACTAATACCTTCATCAATATAGGAACCTATAAAGTGCCAGTTAGGAACTTTACTTATATAATCATTAAAAAAAGATACTTGAGCAGATAAGGAATGCAACTGCTCATCTTTATCTGTTGATACTCTGGCATAAAAACAAACATTTAACTTTAATTCTTGCAAGGGAATACCTTTCATAATATTATTCCTAACTGTATATAAGTCCATGAGTTACCTCCTAAGTTAATATTTTGTAATTATCAATATTATTTATATAATCATCTTTCATTTTACTTTTTTCCAATGTAAGTTTATTCATTAATTTATTAATACAAAAGTTATACATTCCATCATCTATAACATTTTTTCTTTTTAAGTATTCAAGCAGTTTGATACTTGTTTCTAATTCAATTATTCTAGATGGAATTTTATTTGTAATTTCCATATACTCTGTCCTTTCTTTTAAGTTTATTTTTATAAAAACTAAAAAAGAACTTAAGGTAATAAGTTCTACAAAAATTGAAAACTTAATACCTTATAAGGACAAAATTAGACTAAATTATTATCCGAAAATATTAAGTTTTCAAATAACAATTTAGTTTTTCAATATTTAATATTTTATAATCATTCTAGCAATTTCATAGCCATCAACATTATCTGGTAGTAATTTATCATGTTCTAAAATTAAAAATATTTCTGCAAGTACATCTATCTTTTCTTTAAAAGATAACTTTTCAAATAAAGTTATTACACTTTTATATTCTTTTCGATAAAGCTGATAAAGTTTATATTTATAATTCCAATATTCATTTAGTTTAATTACTAAATAATAGTAATCAATACTACTTGGATTAAATATATCAATACAAATACTATCATCTAATAAATCAGGGTTAGTTTCATTTAAACTATTAATTTGATTATTATTCCATAAGTTTAAAACATAACTGATAAATTTAAGTTTATTTTCCTTATCCAGTTCAATTATTTTCTCTGTTATTTTTTTAACCTCATTAGTTGCATTTTTTAAATACATATTAAGCACATCCTTTCATTTTTAATTTAAGCCATTTTAAGAGGCTTTAAATTTTTATACTAATAACTGATTATGAACAATATTAAAACCTCTTGTAGGTTAAATTAAGTATCAATAAACTAATTTTTTGTTTTAATATTTATCACTTAAAAAAATAGAATTTTCAAGAGGTTTTTATTAAAAAATTAAATTTTTGTTTTATCAACTTTATCTATTTATTTTTAATTTATTAATATATTAGTTATTAATAGTATCTAATTATCCAGTTATGGTAAATCGAGATGTCCTTTTGGGTCATCTGGATATTCATAAATGATATATTCATAAATAAATCTCCCACTTTCATCATAAGTTTTTTCTACCTCTAAATATTTATTTTCCTTTAATTCTTTTATTGCGCTATTAACTGCATTTTTACTTTCTTTACATAAAAGACATAAACCATTAACATTAAATTTCCAATTATCTGGTAAAGATAACATTAAAGTTAATAATCCTTTAGCCTTTAAAGAAATGTTTTTATCTTCCAAATATCTATTATCAATCTTCGTATAATTTGTAATTTTATTTGTTCTAAATATCATATTTATTTTTCCTTTCTTAAAATTATGAGTAGCCACTTTTGCTATTTTGGGGGTGTTTTTTATAGTAAAAATACTGCATATTTTTAATGAGCATAAGAAGAACGACACCACATATTCATTTACCTTTTATAAAATATAGGGATTATAGTGGTGTCACTACTATTTTTGCACTTGCAAAAATGACTACTTTTATAAGTAGAAGTGGCTACTCATATATAAATGTTCTTGTAATGCCAACAAAAAAAGTGGCTACTATTTTTATAAATAGTGACCACTTATTACTAATTCATCAAAAATATGTGCTTCCTTTAATTTTATTTTATATAACACCTTCTTTCAAAGAAAAAAAGAGAAGAATTTAGTTCCTCTCCACATAATTTCTTAATATTTTACTATATTATAGCACTTGACAAAACGGAGTCAAGTTTATTTTATGTCTAATTCATGTCATAATGTGCTTATTTTATGTTGATTAAATTTTTAAATTTTACATAAATTATAAACCAAAAATTTGTTTAATTAAATTTAAATGTTCAAAATAATAAATCCAATTTCTAAAATCATCTTGTTGCTGTTGCTTTGAATATAAATCAATACCATATATTTCATAATCCGAAAATTTTTCTAATAATTGTTTTACAACATAATATTCAAAAACATTGTAACAGTCTTTATAATCATATTCGCTAAAATTTTTCAAATATAAATCAACGAATGATTTAGCATTTTTTATATCAATATTTTTACCATCGAAGAAAAATTTTACCAAAATAACTGCCAAATCATATAATTTAGAAGTAAATCTAACTTCATCAAAATCAATTAAATAGTATCCATCTTTTGCTGTCAATAAGTTTGATGTACTAATATCAGAATGAACTATCTCCTTTTCATTATTTATAGGTAGATTTTTAATTTGATCATATCTTTTTAAAACTCGATTAACAATATCATCATCGAGTATATAATTTTTCTTTTCCTTTAAAAGTTTATATTCATTATCGCATTTTATTTTATAATAATATTCATCATTATTGATGGATGTTTTAAATCTTGAAATTATCTTTAAAAGATTAATTAAATAAGATGCCGTTGCATTATCAAAAATTGTTGGAACATTTTCTATATAATCAAATAAATAACAATCCGTGTTTTCAAAGATAATTGGTTTTTTATTTTTAGGTTTTACAACATTTATATCATTTTCTTCTAAAAAGTCCATTAGTTCAAATGGAAGTATTTGATTCCTTTTCTTTTTATAAATTTTGAATATATATTTATGATTAAAGTTAGTAGTAAGTTTAATAACTTTATTAGCAATACCCCCAGAAGTGTTTTCTATTTCTACTATTTTCTCATTAGATTTAAGAAAAGCACTTAATATTTCATTTAACTTTAAAATATATTCTTGCTCTTGTTCATCACTTTTAAAAATTTAAAACACCACCTTTATGATTAAAACGTATATTTAAACTATTTTTCTTTGAATATAAATTTTTATATCTATTCAAAATCATCAGGAAAAATTAAATGATTTTTACCAACTGTTATAAATTTTTCGCCATCAAATAAAACACCAGATTCTTCATAAAGTACAACAGTAGAATTTTCTAATTTTAAAACATTATTTAAATCCTTTTTTTCATTATAATGACACCAAACATCATATCCTTTTATTAAATTTAAACCATTTAAATCTTTAAGATTAACAAAATTTTTATCGGCATGGCTAGAAGTTTTTATTGTTTTTCCAAAAATAATAGCACCAGCTGAACCACCATAAACAAAGCCTCCATTTTTTAAATATTCTGTAAGAGCATAATCGAAATTACTTTCTTTAATTTCTTTTAATAATTTAAAAGTGTTTCCTCCTCCTATAAATACGGCTTTATATTCATTTAAATTGGGAGCCTTTTTCAAATCTGTACATACATCTATATTATATATATTATATTTTGCATATGTTTCCCTAAACCAACTTTCACATTCATCATAAGGAATTTTGTACATTGCAACAGGAATATATAAAACCTTACCTTCTTTTACGTAATTTGCAAAATATTCGTCTAGTGGTTTCACTTGTTCAGGTTCTCCACCACCTGCTAATAATAATTTCATTTTCTTTTACCTCCTTTAATTTCCTTTATTTTTGTAAATTTATTCTCTTTGTGCACTTTGTCAAGAAAAATTGTTTTACAAACAGTTTCAATATCTGCACTGCTTAAAGATGAATAATTACTAATGCCTGCTTGTTTTAATATTTTTTTCTTTATATTCAATGCTACTTCATTATTAATTATACCATTTACTTCATTTAATTCAATCAATGAAGAAATAAATTTTGAATAAAATTCATAATACTGTTTTATTTGTTCGTTAATGTTAGGAATAATATTAATCCCAAAAGCTTCTTTAACTAAATTTCTCATGTGTTTTGATTTGCCAGATGAACCACCTTTAATACCAGACATTGCCATTAAAGTAAGTGTTCTTATTCTATCAACTTCCTTTAAATCGCCAAATAAATAATCATATTTAGATACAAATGGTGCAAAAAAATTTTTTCCGCCATTAATTGCCCACAAAATTCTCTCATAGCCAAATCCAAAGTCAGACATCATTACATTTTGTTCATTAATATTAAAATTATATAAATTTGCTTGACCAAGTTCCAAGCCTTTATAATTAAATTCTAATCCTACTCCATTATATGCTGTGGTAGTTGGTTTTAAAATTAATTGTAAACCACTTGAATGTAGAGAACAGATAGATAAAATATCAATCCAATTTTCAATATCTTGAATATAGTCAGCATAATTTGTATTTGTCGAAATTTCACAAACATTGACAAAGGAAGAAAAATATCCTTCCTCCACTCCGCATTTATCTTTTTCAATTAATCTAATAACTGGTTGAAAAGAAATCCATTTATCAAGTTGTACTTCAGAACTGCCATATATAATAGGATTTATGGTTTGTAATCCAGCAACAATAAAATCGGTATCTGTATACGGATTATCAATGGAATTAAAATTTTTATATGTAATATTTAATTTATCTAATCCCTTTTTTAATCTATCATAAAATTCATCATCATTTATCAAAAATTTATCTTTTGATTTATTGGTAAAATTAGGATTATAATTTTTTTCTAAAGCAAGTCTTTCCGAGCCATCAACAGCAATAGATAAAGTCCATCCTTTTGCTTGCATATAACCTATTATTATTTGTTCAAATTCCTTATAATTCATTTTTATGCCCTACTTTCCATAAATTTTAAGATTTCATAATTCATATATATTCCTTTTTCAAGTTCACTGACATCTTTATTTTCAATGAAAGTATCAAATGTTCTGTAACATGAATCAATAAATAATCCCTCTAATAATTCATCACAGCTTATGATTTCAAATTTATATATTAATAAAAATGCATTTAAAATTTGAAATATATTACCTATATTATTAAATAATTCATTTTCAATAAACTTTGCTATTTCGATTGCAAAACTAGCTTGCCGTGGTGATAAATCAATTGCTGTAACTGTTTTGCCATCATATAGCATATTATAATGATGTAAATCACCATGTAGCAAGTATGAATTATTATATGTTTGAAAAAAGTGTTTTGCTTTTTTCTCAAATTCTGTTACTAATTTAATAACTTTACTAGATAGCGACATATTTTTTAAGTTATCAATCATTACATTAACCTGGTTTTCAAAAGATATGTCATTATCATTATTTATGGTTATTATTTTTGTTGACCAATTATAAAAGTAATCATATCCTATTTTAATTCTTTTATTAAAATCAGAAATACAAAAAAGATTATCGCCATTAATATATTCTAATAATTGAATATTATTTTTGTCATCATTTTCATACATTTTACATAATTTCATATTTTTAAAATAAGTATAATACTTGCACGAATCATGATAATTTTTTTTGTCAAAATTTATTTTTACTATAAGTTTATTATAATCTTCAGAAATAGCTTCATATATAATGCCATAGTTGGATTTACACTTTAATGTAATGTTTTTCAAATTATAATCTTTTAATATTTGTTTGTCCATTTTTATTATCCATAATATTTTTATATGCATTATATTCTGCATTAGCCACTTTATTCCATGAAGAAAAGTTATTTTTTACAAAATTAATTGATTCATTAACATTGTAATTTTTTTCTTTTAAAAGTTCAATTGCTTTTTGGGCAAATAACTTATTTTTAAATACTGGAATTTTATGTACAGTTTTAATATTAAAATTATCTCTTACAAAAGGAACATTGTAACAAACAATTTGTTTACCACACGAAAGTGCTTCTAACAAACAAATTGAAAACGTATCTCCTGCAAATGAAGGATATAAAAATATTTTGCTATTTATAATGGTTTCATATTTTTTTGTACCATCCAGCCAACCTAAATAATTTATATTATTTTCTAAATCAAATTTTTTTATTCGATTAAAAAATTTGATTTCTTCATCTTTAAATGTAAAATCACCAACTAAAGCTAATTTGAAATTGGGTTTTACTTTTTTTATTTCTTTCATTATTTTAATGATTTCATATATACCTTTACCATATTCAAATTTCGCCATATAAACAAAATCATATTGATAATTTATGTTTTGTGGTATTAATGGTAGACTAGTAGCATACCCTGGATATGCTAAATACAAATTAATATTTTTAAAGTATTTATTTAATTTATATTCTACCGTTTTAGTCATTGTTAATATATTAAATTTATGCATATAATGATTTACTTGTGGAATGCGACAAACTAAATATTTTTTAATCATAAATCGTGGTTCAAATAAAATTTTCTTTATATAATCTATTACATAATTACCTGTCTTAATTGATGCAGCAACAAAAGGGATAGAATGCATAGTTATTACTAATTTTGCATTACATTTACTTATATTATTCTGTAAAGCTACTGCGACATCCCAAATTTCCCAAGTCAAAACAATTAAATCTATATTATCTTGGTTTGCTATATCAATTATATTATTAGCTATTTCTTTAGTATTTTTAACAAACCACCCTTTTGTTTTATAACTGATTTCATAATATTTAATCTTGTTTTCTAATGCCATTTTTATTACTACGTCATCAATCTTGCCTAATGAACACAATTCTATATTGCATTTTGTATTTAAATATGGAATCATATTCATTAATCTAAACATTGGGCCTCTACCTTCGACAATATTATAATTTGATATTAACAAAACTTTCATTTTATCTACTCCTAACCAAAAATTTTGCTTTTTGACTCTAAAAATGCTATTAATTCATCTTTTTTTGCATACTCACAAATTTCAAATGCTTCAATATATTTGTAGCTTGATTCAATATTTTGTTTCAACTCATTATTAATATCAATTAAAACATTTCTACATTCATCTATACTTTTATATTGTGATTTGTGTTTTGATAAAGCTTCTACTTTATCTTCAAATTCATTTGTTATATCATATACAATATCAGCATTAAATGAATTTGGCTTCGTAAACCTATCCCAGAAAAATAAAGTTATTGGGGTATAATTTAAAGGACTATATGTTGGACAATAATTTCCAGTACAAATTAGTACTAATGAATCTTGAACTAATATACTTGTGTATCGATGATCTGGGTGATAATCATTGCTTCTATGAGTCATAATAATATCTGGTTTAAACTTTCTTATTTCATCAATAACAAGTTTTCTATATTCTAATGTAGGTAACACTTCACCATCGTTTATATTTAAATTTTTAACTTCATAATTTAAAAAACTTGCCGCATTTTGCATCTCTACGTTTCTAATATCTACTGTTTTAGAAACGTTCATATCGTTATTTCCTACACCACCATTAGTCATAATTACAACTTTAACTTTATAACCTTTGCTTACAAATTTTTTTATTGTTCCACCAGCACATAATTCAGCATCATCTGGATGGGCACAAAATAATAATATTCTCTTTTTATTCATTTTTATCACCATATTTTTCAAATATTTCTTCTAATTCATTATCTTTCCATCTTCGACATTTTTTGCATATTTCTGGAATAAATTGTTTATTTAGAATCTTTTCTCTTATAGTTTCCGAAAGATTTTCAGATTCAAAGATGTTTCCCATATTAACAGAAATTCTATTAAAATCATTACAACACATTACAATTTCTCCAGTATATGCAATATTTAAGGTATAATACAATTTTCTACACCATATTCCATTACTTGGATCATCATTTACTAAATTACAAGAAGTAGGATTATTCATGTCTCGTTCCCAAGGCTCTGATGGTCCTAATACAATAACATTAGGATATGATTTTACATATTCTTTATATATTTCCTCATCTTTTTTTGTTTCTTGTTTCATGTTTGAAAGGGGCTTTATTCGCCATAGTTGAATTTTTGCATTGGTTTTTTTATATTGTTCTAAAGCATAAGTAACGTTTGGTAAAACATTATTTAAAGACAGTCCTGTAATTTTATTATAAATTTCTTTATTCATGCTATGTAGACTAATTGCTAGAGAATCAACTTTTAATTCTATCAATTTATCTACAATTTTTTTATTTAGTAATAAACCATTAGTTACTATTTCTACTTGAAACCCTAGTTCTTTAGTGTATTTAACTATTTCTAAAAAATCTGGGTGCAAAAGTGGTTCACCTAACCCTGCATATACTATCTTTGGAAAATCTAAAGTGTTAAATTTTTTATTAAACCAATTATTAACTTTAATTGCTTTTTGTTTTTCTAAAAAATCATATAATTTTTGTTTATCAATAAATCCTCTTTCCCTTTTTGAACAATTATTAGGACAAAAAACACAGTGAGCATTACAATAGTTTGTTAATTCAATTTCAATACTATATGGAGCATATTTATCTGGAATATTAACACATTGGATATTTTTCATCTAAAATCTCCATTGATATTTTACCAAAGTCATTTAATACATTACTTGCAATTTTATCACAAACATCATAATCAATTTTTTTATCGGTATAAATAGTAATTTTAAATGGGTCAGATAAAGGCTGCCCACTTTGACCAATCATTTCTACTGAACAATTAACTCCACATTTCTCATATATTTTTTTTGCAATTATATATGAGGCAACACAATACATTTTCCCAGTATGATAAATAGGGTTTTTCCCGCAAATGCCTTCCATTGTATAAAATCTTCTTGGAGTTATTAATCCTCCCATCCTATTACCACGTCCAACAAATCCTTCATCACCCATTTCAATTGATGAACCAGTAAATGTTAAATATAAATCAGTGTTGTTTTCATCAATTTTGTCTCTTGTATTAATATACAATTCCAATTGTACATTTGGATATAAACTATGAATAAAGGTTTTAATATATTCCGCTATTTGAGCTTTATTATTTAAATATTCTGTAACATTCCTTACATAAGTACATAATTGAGGTATGCACATTGTAATACTCACTTTATTATCCTCTCTAAAACCCATAATTTTTATATCAGAACCTAGCCATATATGATTTTTCTTAAATTCTTTTGAATTTAATTTTCTTTCCAATTTATACACCATGTTTTCTAATATACTATATCCATAAAACGCACATCCCATTGAAGTATCATTACAATTAAGATGTTTTAATTCATTAAGGTCATCTAAAGTTTCTGGCTCAAACCATCTATGTCTTTTACTTTCATGTCCTTTTACACCACCAGGACTACTTCCTTCACTAACTTCATATATGATTCTAACATCTTTTTCAAAATTAAGCATTGGAAAGTTATCGTTAAAAAACTTTTTGGTCTCATTAATAAGAAGCTCTTTTACATTTATTATAGTATTACCAAATTTACTAGATGCACGACCATTTAATAAAACTCTTATAGGTTCTATCATTTTCCCATGGCCAAATTCAACCTCACACTTACCTCCCATCATTCCTACTTTATCAAAATTGTGATGTAAAACGGCTCCGAAATGTTTCAAAGTATATTTAGAATAAGCATTTGATAATTTTTCAGCTAAAGTATCACTCAAAGTATCTGGATGACCTTGGCCTTTTCTTTCGACAATTTCAAAATTTGTATGTCCCAAATCTTCTTTTAAAACTAATGTAATATTTTTACCCATATAAATATCTCTCCTTTAATTTTTTTCTAAATCTTTTTTCATTTTTTCATAAGCAAGATATACATTTTTTAAAAAAGGGGTTTCTTCTTCATTCGCTTGCTTCTGCACTTCAAACACAAATAAGCAATGATTATTTATTTCTTTAATTAAATTATATACTTTTTTCCAATTCACGGTACCAGTAAAAGGTGTTTGATGAGTATCAGTTTTTCCTAAATTATCATGAATATGCATTATTTTGATTTTTTCTTTATGTAAATTAATAAAATCACTATATTTAATATTGTTATGACCTACATCAAAGCATAAACATGCACTTGAATAATTATTTAACATGTCTTCAATTTTATCTAATTGATCTTCTGTTTGTAAATTTTCAAAAGCAATATTTACATTAAGTTCTTCGGCATATTTTAATAATGCAGCTATTCTTTTTAAACCAATTTCGATATTTTCGAGTTTTTTAGAATCAGAGTTTAAATGCATAACCACATACTCAACATCATTATTATGTGCATCTAATATGCTTTGCTTATAAATGCTAAACAATTGTCTGCCAGAAGCATCATTTTTCCATAAATCATTTGCTTTTTCAAAAGGCAAATGAAATACCAATATTTGTAAGCCATTTAATTTGCACTTATTAAAAATTTCTTCTTTTTTGCCATTTGAAGATTCATACTCATCACACCAATGTAGTGATAAATATTTAAATCCTGCATTCTTTATTTTTGTAATACGTTTTTCTGGCATTGAAGGTATGCCATACCAATAAGTTAATAAAATTTCAAATCCATTTTTCATATATAACCTCATTTATTAAATTATGTTTTTTGTATTCTTATTTATTCAAGCAGCTCGAAAGTATCCATTACTTTATTATAAATATTCATTTTTTTAGCATATTCATATAGTTTTAACGCATTTTTCTTTTTACTATAAAAATATCCTCTAATAGCCTTATTAAAAATTTCAGCATCTATTTTCTTTTTATTTTTAATAATGTCGCAAATAGTTTTATCTAAATCGTAAACTCTAATAATATTACCAGAATCTAATTTATAGTTAATTACTCCTAACTCTAATAATTCTCTTTTTGTATAAAATAAATTAACATTATTTTCCTTTTGAAGAGAACCATTATAACCACTATTAATAGTAATATCATATTTAATAGGAATTCTATTAGAAAAGCCGTGCAAATATAAAGCAGTTGTATTTGAGTAAATAGCATTTTTACTTTTGCTTTGCAAAATCACAAACTCATCAACTAGTTCATTTTTCTTAATATATACTCCACGACTTACTCTTTCTATTTTATTTTCTTTAATAAGTTTAGTTAAATAAAATCTTGGAATATTATTTTTATTAACATCTTTAGTCGTTAAGTAATCATTTTTAAATAAATTTAAAATCTTATTTCTGTATTCCATATTATTGTTTCCTTTCACGATTAAATTATATCATATTTAATCGTGTTTGAAAATATATTATTAAGATTAATTATCAATTAAGTGTAAAATTAAATATCTTTTACCAATAATGTTTTTTTAAATAATTATTTAAATTTTTTCCTCTATATCTTGGTAAGTAAATGTAATTGTTATTTTCTTTTTTTGCTTTCCAATATATAATATTTGGAAAATCATATGCTTTGATTTTATTTTTTGCATGGGGATTAATAAATAAAAATGTATTATTTTTATTATATTTTTCACCTAAGCTAGCTGTAGAAAAAAGTATTCCACTTACACAATCATAATCGCTATTACAAAATATATTACAATCTATTTCGACTCCATTATGCTTTTTAATGTTTAAATTATGTGAATACTCGACTTTTTCAACTTTATTAGTTTTCTTATTTATAAGTAAAACTTCTTGACCAACGCCAAACAATATTTTATTTAATAAAAAACCAAAAGTTCCAGCAAATGTTTCATATGATAAATTACCAAGTCCTAAAAATATAATATAAGGCATATTAACTGATATAGTTCCATTATTAATATGTTCAATATAAAATTGTTTTTTTTCTTTTATCGATTGAGTTAATCTAGTTAATATAATTTGTTCCTTTTTATTATAATCAAACATACCACTTCCATGAAATTTATTTAGACCATTTAATTTTTCATTTCCAGATGAACTGCAAACGCATTCTATCTCATACTTGTCAGATATTTTAAAATCACATCCTGGTTTACTAAGATGATCTTGTGTAATATATAAATTATTAAAATTAGAAAGAAAATCCAAAGTTCTTATTTCATGTGAAATATTATAATATTTATTATCAATTTTTCTAGTTTCTACCATCTTACTATAAACTTTTAATAATTCATTTTTTCGATATTCTTTTTCTTTATTATCTATGTTACTTTTTTCAAGTATTTCTAACAACATATCTGTGTGTTCTTCAAATAATAATGTATTAATAATAATCAACTCCAATAATATTTATTATATCATTTAAAATGTTTAAAATTAAACATCCACAAAAAAATTACTAAATTATAATCATTTAGCAATTTTAGACTTATATATTTATCAAGCACCTATACTCATACTCAACATCATATTTTTTGGTATATTTACTATTTAATCCTCTTGTTATAGTAAGGGTATCATTTATTAGACAACTTGTTGAATTGCAGTAACTGATACACCCTGACCAAAACTAGAAGTAGCAAGTTCAACTGGACCTACTTTATCAAGAGAAAATAATATTCCCTTCCCCTCTCCATTTAAATCAATACCAGTCTTATCACCAAAACCAAAATTTTCAATATATTTAAACAAATTTTCTTTTCCTAGTCTCTGTCCTATTTCAACAAAACCAGGATTACAACTATTTTGGACCACTTCTAAAAAAGTTTGTTGTCCATGACCTCCATGCTTCCAACATTTAATACGAGCATTTTCAACCCTAACTGAACCACCATCATAAAAAGTATCATCTAAACTAATTACATCTTCTTCTAGAGCACTTGCCAAAGTTACAATCTTAAAAGTACTACCAGGCTCATAAGTAGCCCAAATAGCTAAATTACGATTAATCTCTTCAATACTATAATCTTGATAATTATTAGGATTAAAAGACGGATAAGAAGCCATACCCAAAATCTTTCCCGTCGAAGGTTCCATTGCAATTGCCCATGCCCCATCGGCATTATATTTCTCCATAACATTACTAAGTTCTCTTTCTATAGAAGTTTGAATATCATAATTGACAGTTAAATAAATATCCATTCCATTTTGTGGTTCAACATAAGATTCAGCAAGACGTAATCGTTGCCCCTTTGCATCCGAATAATATTTAATTGCCCCTGCTGCCCCAGTTAAATATGTATCATATTGTAACTCCAAACCACTAAGTCCTTGATTATCAATTCCAACATATCCTAAAACATGAGAAAGTAAAAAATCATTAGGATAATACCTTTTAGCTTCCTTAACTAAATATACCCCATCATAATTTAGAGCATTAATCTTATCTGCTACTTCATAAGATAATCTTCTTCCTTCTGGATGAACTCTTTCTATAGAAGACTTCTTATAAATATGCTCATTAATCGCTTCTACATCAACTTCTAATATACTAGCTATATCTTGTGCTACTTTTTCTTTATCTTTTATTTGATTAGGAATCAACACTAAACTAACAGTTGTTAAATTATCTGCAACTACTTTACTATCACTAGTATAAATACGTCCACGATCTGCTTCAATTGGTAAATTCCTACTCCATAAAGAATTAGCCAAGTCATTTAATTTATCATAATCAATCACTTGGATATAAAAAACTTTACAAACAATTAAAACAAACAAAAAAATTATAACTAATAAAACTATTTTAATACGCTTATGTATTGCTTTAGAAAACATAACATCACCTTAAAACATTTTATGTTACAATTTATAGTTTTAATATAAAAAATTATAAACAACAAGTATTTTATTTAACTAACCTTTTAACTTTATTATCCATTTTTCTATTAATCTTACCACTAACTTTCATATCATTAATATAATAAGAAAAACTACTACCTATTTTCTTATTATAAATAGCAAGTCCAAGTTTTGTATTTAAAGGAATTTCCTTATATTTAGAATCATTAAAAGGAATAGAAACTAAAGTAACTAATTCATATCTTTTTTTATTATTATAAATTATTTCTAATTCCAAATTATCATAAATATCAACTAAATTATCATAATTATGCTTCCTAATCATTTCAATAACTATCAAAGGAAGAGCATTTAAATTACTACACTTAGCTTTAATTTCTTTAAAATAAACTTCATTAAATTCATCTAATTTATTAACTAGACTATATCCCCTATTATAAAGTTCAAAAGCCTTATCATCTAAACAAATAAATTTTTGACCATTAATCATATATACTCCTTAAACACAATAATTATATATAAATTATCAAAATTAATAACAGTTAAAATACCAGTTAAATATATACAAAAAGAAAATAACTAGGTTATTTTCTAAAAATTATCACGATCCCTTAAAAATGGTGGAATATCTAAATCATTATCAATATTTTGACTATTTAAACTCTTATATCTTTCTTCACGATTAGCATTATTAAAACTATGATATAAAGGTTCACTTGGTTTTTCAAAACCAGTAGCAATAACTGTTACAATAACCTCATCATTTAAATTTTCATTAATAACTGCTCCAAATATAGTATTAATATCAGTATTAGCAGCTGTTCTAATAACCTCTGCAGCCTCTTCTACTTCAAATAAAGTTAAAGATGCACCACCAGTAACATTAATAATAGCATCAGTAGCACCATTTATTGAAGTTTCAAGAAGTGGTGAAGATACAGCTTGTTTAGCTGCTTCAGTTGCACGATCTTCTCCAGAACCTACACCAATACCAATTAAAGCATTACCACGATCTTTCATAACTGCCTTAACATCAGCAAAATCTAGGTTAACTAAACCAGCAACGGCAATTAAATCTGAAATTGATTGAACACCACGATGTAAGACACTATCTACTTCTCTAAATGCTTCTAACATAGGTGTTGATTTATCTATTAATTCTCTTAATCTATCATTTGGAATAACAATTAATGTATCTACATGTTTTTTTAATTCATCCAAACCAGATATAGCTTGTTCCATTCTTTTTTTACCTTCAAAACTAAATGGTTTAGTAACAATTCCAACTGTTAAAGCACCTAAATCTTGAGCTATTTCAGCAATTACAGGAGCCGCTCCAGTTCCAGTTCCGCCACCCATACCACAAGTAACAAAGACCATATCAGCGCCTCTTAAAGCTTCTTCAATATCGCTTTTACTCTCTAATGCTGCTTCTCTACCAATTTCAGGATTAGCACCCGCTCCTAAACCATCAGTAAGTTCACTACCTATTTGTAGTTTAATTGGCGCTAAAGAATTATTTAACACTTGTAAGTCGGTATTAGCAACAATGAATTCAACACCTTTTAATCCAGACTCGATCATCCGATTAACCGCGTTATTTCCTCCACCCCCAACACCAATTACTTTAATTTTTGCTAATTGATCCATTTCTAAACCAAACATATTGTTCATTATTTTTCCTCCTTACTAGCAATAAAATTCTCTATAAATTTCGATATAATAGTATTATTTTTGGTTTTAGTATCAGGTGTAATCAATATCTGTTCATCTTCCATATCTAACATCGAATAATCATGTCCTCGCTCATCCATCTTATTATGAAAATATTTTAACATTCCAAGAGCACTTGTATATTTATTATCTCTCACACCCAACGTGTTTTCAGTATATATTATAACACCTTTTCCAAAAAATTCAAAGGCTAAATTTTTAAATGATTTAATTTCTGTTAATCCTCCAGTAATAATTATATAATTAATCTCTTGTTTTGTTAAAGAAAGAGCTTTTTTTCTTGCATATTCAAATATTTCACGCATACGACTCATAACTACTTCTGATACTTCTAATTGGTTAAGTTTAAGTCGTTCTCCCAAAGAATTTTTTATCTCATAAGTCTCGTTTAATTGACAAAATCTCTTATGAGAACTAGCAAACTTTTCCTTTAAATTGCGCCCATCAAAAACACTAATTCCAAAAACATAAGATAAATCTTTATCAATATTCAAGCCACCTAAACTAACAACATCTGTATTCATTAAAACTCCTTTATTTATAACAGATACTGTAGTTGTCTCGTGTCCTAAATTAATTATTAGACCAACTTTTTTATCTAAATTATCATTTTTTACCTCATAATAATCCCCTAAACCTGATAAAGTAATATCAACTACCTCTAACCCAGCTTGTTCAACAACATCTAAAACTGAATAAACATTTTTTTTTGGAACTGATATCATTATTCCTTTAACACTAAGTTTTTTACCAACTAAACCTGTTGGTTTTAAACCACTTTCTTTATCATCAACCATAAACTCAAGTGGTAAAACAGTTACTAGCTCATAATCACTATCTAATTTAGCATAAACAGATTCCTTAATAACATGACTAACATCCTCGTAATTAACAATTCCATTTACATCTTTAATACTAACAGAACCATTTACAAGCATAAATTTAGCCTCATAACTAGCAATATTAACAATAACTTTTTTTATATTAATTCCTAAATCTTCGTTTATCTCTTTAATTCCATCCTTAATGGCATTTATAGTTAAATTAGGATCGAATATCAACCCTTTTCTTACTCCTTTTGACTTAATACAATTAGAAGCAAGAACATGCATTTGGTTACTTATAAGCTCTGCTACAACAAATTTTATCGTATCAGAACCGATATCGATACTAGTATATATTTTCCTCATGATACCAACTCCTAAATGATACAACATAATTATACTATAAAATAGAGAAAAAAGAAAGAAAATTTAAATTTTTTCCGTTTATTTTAAGATTAATGAATCAGAGTTCATTTCAATTGGCTTCTCTATTTTCATAATATCTAAAATAGTTGGAGCAATATTTGCAAGTTTTCCATCTTTTAGCGTAATATTTTTATCTAAAATAATAAAAGGAACTTTATTAGTAGTATGATTAGTATTAACACTACCATCACTATTTTCCATAACCTCACAATTACCATGATCAGCTGTTATAATAAGTGTATATTTACTTAAATCAATATTTTCTACTATCTTTCCAATACAATCATCAACCGCTTCCACCGCCTTAATAGCCGCTAGATAATTGCCAGTATGTCCAACCATATCCCCATTTGCAAAATTTAAAACAACCAAATCATATGAATTCTTATTTACCTTATCAATTAAAGTATCAGTAATCTCATAAGCTGACATCTCTGGTTTCATATCATAAGTCTTAACTTTAGGTGAGTTAATTAATATCTTATCTTCTCCTTTTAAATCATAATTATCTCCCCCATCAAAAAAATAAGTAACATGCGCATATTTTTCAGTTTCCGCAATTCGAAGTTGTGAATAAGATAAACTAGATAAATAAACACCTAAACTATTATTAACCTTTGGAAGGCTAAAAATAGAAGTAGAATATTTATTATCAACCACCGGCATCATAGTAGTAATCTTTAAATTATTAATAATACGAGTATTTAATTCATTAATATTATTTGTTAAAGACAAAATAATTTCTCTAAGCCTATCAGGACGAAAATTAAAAATAATTACACTATCATTATCCATAATCTTCTTACCACCATCTACTATAAAAGGTTCAATAAACTCATCAGTATTTCCCGCCTCATAATTAGCCTTTATTCCTAAATCACATCTTTCATAATTAGTAGCATTAGCATTTACACAAGCCTCATAAAACTTTGAAACTCTCTCATACCTATTATCGCGATCCATTGCATAAAATCGTCCAGAAACACTTACAATCTTTCCAATTCCTATTTTTTTTATTTTATCTTCCAAAATACTAATATAAGACATACTTGAATCAACTTTTGTATCACGTCCATCAGTAAAAAGATGAAGATAAACATTAGAATAATTTTTACTTTTAATAAAATCAAGTAAACTAAGTAAATGATTAATATGCGAATGTATCCCACCATCACTAATAAGTCCCATAATATGCAAATTACTACCATTATCTTTAGCGTGTTTAACACTATCTAGAAGAACTTTATTATTAAAAAACTCTTTATTTTCAATCTCTTTATTTATATACTCTAAAGACTGATAAACAACTCTACCTGCTCCTATATTAGAATGTCCAACCTCACTATTTCCCATCTGATTAGGTGGAAGTCCTACATCTATACCACTAGCACTAAGTAAAGTATTTGGATATTCACTAAATAATTTATCTAAATTTTTAGTATTAGCATTATAAAAAGCATTCTTATACTTATTATTACTAATACCAATTCCATCCATAATACATAAAATTACTTTTTTCATTACTTCTCTCCTTTCAAACAATTAGAAACTTTAACATCAAATTCTATATATTTTAAAATATCATTATTAATATCAACATCATTATCTACTTCAATTAATTCTAAACCATTATTAGTAAGTTTAAATACACAAATATCAGTTATATATAAAACATCTTGATTATTTAATAAAGCATTCTTACTAGCAAATGTGATTTCTTCTACCTTATCAACAAATTTTGCCTCATTATTTTTAGTAACCAAAGTAGTTAAAAAAACAATCTTTTTAGCATTACTAATAATATCAATAAAACCACCCGCTCCAACCGTTCTATTTTTAAACTTAGAAACATTAACATTACCAAATTTATCTATCTGCGCTGCTCCTAAAAAAGCAACATCTAAAAAGTTAGAATTATATAATTTTAACATATCATTCATTCTAATTTTATAATCATAACCAAATGAACTACCAAAATACTCTCCTAAACCAATTTTTCCACCAATTACTCCTGATTCAACTGTAACAGTTAAATTCTTCTTATTATTATCCTTAATTATCAAATCACTAATAATATCAGGCATCCCAACTCCAATATTAATAACATCATTATAACTCACTTCCATATAAGCCCTAGTAGCACACTTTAATCTACTAGCTTTTATTTCTCTATTTTTAATAATTACTTTTTCTTTATACTCACTAATAACAACATAATCAACTAAAATAGCAGGAATATATATATCATCAACCTCTATTTTATCAACAATCTCATCCACTTCAACAATAACTTTCGCACCATATCTCTTACCAACCATAACAACTTCTAAAATATCATTAATAATCTCATCTTTTTTAATACTAATATTTCCAAACTTATCACAAAACTTTGCTTTAACAAAACAAACATCAACAGAAAAACCTTTATAATACAAATATTCTTGATTATCAACTTCAACTACTTTTGTAAACTTATTATCACTAATTCTTGGATCACAAAAAGTATTTAGACCAATTTTACTAATAACACCATCTTTTTTTCTAATCATCGAATCCAACAAATCCAAATAAACACCAAGTGGTATCATATAACTAGATACATAATTACTACCAACCAGTTCTGCCATTTTCTTACACATACCAAGATGTGAAGTAACAATATGCTTAACTAAACCAACTTCCGCAATTATATTTAATCCTTCATCTTCATAAGTTAAATTACCAGAACCAACTGAAGTTATAATCGTTAAATTATTAGGTTTTTTATTTTCTAAATAACTTCTTTTTAACCCCATTAATAAACTTTTACAAACTGAAAAATTACCAAAACTAGAAATCATCACATGATCATTATCTTTTATTAATGAAACAGCCTCATCTACAGTAATTATCTTCATAATATCACCAACTTAATTGTACTCTATTTAATTATTCTTGTCAATTTTTGGATTGATCAAACCACATATAAAAATAAATAAAATACATATATATAACATAATCTTTAAATTATTTATAAAATAAAATATTACAAAAATAAAACTAGAAACTAAACAAAAAATAAGCTCAACCACAATTAAATAACCAATTACATTAACTTTATCAATATTATAAATATTTTTTGTACTAACCACTTCAAATATCTTAATACCAATTCCTTCAAAAAAAGCCAAAATAAGTAAAAAAATAGGATTAACTATATTTATTTTTAAAATCAATATTATACATAAAATACTATTTATAAGTCGAAATCTATAATTATTACTCCTAGCAAAAAAATAAATAGTAAAAATCGCGGCTATTCCAAGTATTACATTAAATAATCCTAAATAAGTAACATCCTCTTTTACATAAATGTATAAATATAAAGCTTGTAATAACAAAAAAATTACTTTTCCTTGTTCAAAGATAAAAAATAACAATTTATCTTTTTTTATTTCTTTAAAAGATAACTTAACTTTTTTTTGTATTTTATTTTTCTTTAACTTAAACAAAGGAATAATACTAATTAAAGATGAAATAACTAAAATAATAACTATTATATCAAGTCCCATATTATTAGTAAGATAAGGACCCAAATAAGATGCAAGAATAATGGCTAAATAATTAAAAATCAAAATACTAGCTATTTTCTTATTTTTATTATCATCAATAACCAAAATAGCATAATAATGCCGAAGAGGATGATAAGTATAATTACTAATTGCTAAAATAATAGCAAAAATAATTAAAGAAATTAAATTACAAGATAAATTAGATAAATAATAAAAAGAATATGCATATAAAAAAGAAGAAAAAAATAAAATATATTTAGAATTAAACTTAGAACTTATAAATAAACTAATAGTACTAACTACTCCACAAGTAATAAAATATATTATATAAAATAACATAATATCTTTAAGACTAAAACCCATTTTATATAAAATAATCATTGAAAATAGTTCAATTATATTCCTTGCAAAAGTAGATATTAAAATAAATAAATTATAATATTTAATATTATTCATAAATTTCACCTATTTATAATATGGCAAAATATCACAAATTTAATATTTTTTTCATTTTTTTTATTTAAATTATTGATAATTTTAAAATTATGTGATATTATTAATTAGCAAGCAAATAATGGACCCTTAGCTCAGTTGGTCAGAGCATCCGGCTCATAACCGGGCGGTCGCAGGTTCGAGTCCTGCAGGGTCCACCATTTAAGCGGGTGTGGCGGAATTGGCAGACGCACTAGACTTAGGATCTAGCGGTTTATCCGTGGGGGTTCAAGTCCCTTCACCCGCACCAGAGAAGAATTTGCTCGAACTTTTGAGCTTTATTATATATTTTAAGATGTAGAATTAAACGGTTCTACATTTTATTTATATATTTTGCGTTTGAAAATTTTTACATTTAAAGTTAAATTTATTATTTAAAATTAGTTGCCGAAAAGTTGCCGAAAAGTTGCCGAAAGGATTGATAATTTGAAATGTAATGTATATAATATATTAGAGAGGTGAAAATTATGTACACTGAAAATGAATTTGTAGAACTTAAAAGAGAATTAACAAAAGACATAAAAAAGGAAATAATTGCCTTTGCTAATAGTAAAGGTGGTACTATTTATATAGGTATTGATGATACAGGAAAAGTAGTTGGACTCAAAGATTACAATAAAGATGTAGAAGCTTTAAGTGGCATGATTAGAGAGGGAATCAAATCTGATTTAACACTATATACTAATA
This sequence comes from uncultured Bacilli bacterium, assembly GCA_944358825.1. Taxonomy (GTDB): domain Bacteria; phylum Bacillota_I; class Bacilli_A; order RF39; family UBA660; genus CALVVX01. The sequence goes on along the minus strand of CALVSA010000003.1, from coordinate 12,829 downwards.
TAATTATTGAAAATGTAGAAGGCAAAAAAATAATAATTTTAAAAATAATGAGAGGTTCTAATAAGCCATATTATTTAGCCGATAAAGGTTTAAAGCCATCTGGTGTATTTGTTAGACATGGCAATGTATCAGCACCAGCAACTGATGAATTAATAAGAAAATTAATACTTGAAAACCATGATACTTTTGAAAATCAAGTATCACAAAATCAGAATTTAAATTTCATATATTTGAATAGTATATTTTCCGATAAACAAAAAGAACTAAATAACACTAAATATAAATTATTAAATATTATGAATAATGATAATCTATATACAAATTTTGGTTTGCTATTATCTGATGAATGTCCATTTACAATAAAATGTGCTGTGTTTAATGGCAATAATAAGTTATCATTTAAAGACAGAAAAGAATTTACTGGTTCTTTAGTTAAACAACTTGAAGATGTTTTAAATTATTTAAATATTATTAATAAAATTAGTGGAAGAATTATAAATTACAAAAGAGTTGATATTAGAGATTATCCTGAATTTGCATTAAGAGAAACTATTTTGAATGCTATAATACACCGAAATTATAATTTTTCTGGTAGTATTTTGGTATCAGTTTTTGATGATAGAATTGAGGTTACATCGCTTGGTGGTTTAATGACAGGTTTATCTATTGATGATATAATAGCGGGAGTTTCACAAACTAGAAATAAAAATTTGGCTAATATATTTTATAGATTAGAATATGTAGAGAACTATGGAACAGGTATTGGGCGTATGATAGATGTTTATAAAGAGTTCAATTTAAAACCTGAGTTTATTACAACTGATAATAGTTTTAAAGTTATATTACCAAATGTAAATTATAAAAAGGAAAAGCAAGATATATCAATTAATCTTTTATCACAAAGAGATATAATAATTAATTATTTAAAAGAAAACGATAAAATAAAAAGAGAGGTTGTCGACGTTTTATTTGATATTTCATCTGCTAGATCAAAGAAAATATTATCAGAAATGGTAAAAGAAAATATTATTGTAAAAAAAGGAAATGGTAAAAATACATATTATATTTTAAAATAATATATTGGTTCGAGATAAGTTCATTTAGGACACCATGAAGAAATGATGTGAACCAAATAAAGATTCGTTTTTTCATGTAATTATATTACAATAAAAAACATTGGATGTGATAGCATGTCAAAAATTAAAATCAATAATAGATAAATTATAAGATAAATTTTAAAAAAGTTTACTAATTTGATATATAAATAGACTTTTGACAAAATTATATAAATATGTTATTATGAATATGTCGAGGAAACTTGCATAAAATAAAAAAGGGAAATACTTAACTTTGCCAAGTTGAGTACTTACCTTAAATAATTGGTTCAGTACTTAATCTATTGCAGATTGAGTACTATTTTTTTATACACAGAATCATTAAAGAAACTATTAATAAAATGATAATTAGTATCAGAAATGAGATTAGTAAATCTTTTTTCTTCATAACTATCAAACCTCCTCTCTATAAAGATTAGAGGTAGACACTCAACAACTGATATTTCCTATAAAAAGTATATTATTGAATATAATAAAAACAAGCGAACAGCTATATATTAATTAAAAATATATTTTTAATTAATAAAATTTATGATACAATATATATAGTAGGTGTAGTATGAAAAAAGGTAGTAAAAGAAGTAAAAAAATAACATTTAAAAATTACATAAATAAAGATTATAAATTTGATAAAAGTACAATGCTAGGTATCTTTTGCCTAATAATTGTAATAACAGGCATATGTGGATTTTTATACGAAGTAATATTTTATTATTTCAATAGTGGTATGAAAACAATATACTGGCGAGGTGGTAATTTCCTACCATGGATAAACATATATGCAATTGGCGCGATATTGGTATATATTCTTACTTATAAAAAAAGAAAAAATCCCCTATTTGTCTTCATTGTAAGCGTAATAGCAACTGGTATTTTAGAATATATTGGTGGATTTATTATGGAAAATATCTTAAACGTTAAATGTTGGGATTACAGCAAAGAAATACTTAACTTTGGTAATATAAATGGTTATGTTTGCTTAAGAAGCGTATTAATATTTGGATTTTTTAGTCTAATATTAATATACATAATTGTTCCCTTTTGTTTTAATATAGCTAGAAAAATGCCAAAGAAAAAATTCTTAATCTTAAGTTACACTCTTTGTGCCATCTTTTTATTTGATGAATTATATAACCTAATATTTGCTAGATTATTATCATTACCACGAGCATCTGCAATATATAAAGAATTAGGATTCAATTATCTATATTTTAATTAATTCCTAATTCTTTTTTTTACTAACTTATTCACAACTTTATTAGACAAATTAAATAATTTAGATACAGTATAAAATCTACTAACAATCCCCTTTTGCCCATTTGAAGCAACATTAGAAACACTACCATATAAATCTAAAATCATATTTTTAGACATATATTCAGTTTTTAAAGCAATATTTCTACTCTTTTCTTTAACTATCTTTCTTTTAACTTGCCATTTATTTTTATCATAAATAGCAACTATTGGTTTAACAATAGTATTATCAAAATACTCAATTTCTTTAGCTATCATAACAAAATCAAACTTTCTAACATTAACATCAGAATGTTTTAATAAACGCCTAAAATCAAAAGTATCAATATCAAGTGTCGCTACTGGATAATTTGCATAACTAGAAAATACTTTTACAACTATTTTTTCATTTTCAATTTCATTTTTCATTATATCTTCCCCCTTTAATCAATATCTATACTAAAATAATTTATAATAAAAATCAAGATTTTTTTTCTTACTTTACACATTTATGTGTTAAAATATAGATGGAGGTAATTATGGAAAAAGAAACTAAATTCAACGAAAAAGATTTTACAAATCTATTACTATCATTATTATGTAAAAATGGAATTTATAAAGTTAATGAAGAAGATTTAACCAAAAAGCTATTTTACTACTATAAAAATAAAGAATATCGTGAATTATTTCAAGATATAAAAACTACCAAAAAACATATAAATATAACTAGCGGATTATATTTAGAACAAACACACACTAATAATATTATTATAAATCCTAATGAAAGCGAAAATATATATCTAAATTACAATATAAATATAAATTTAGAAGATTATAAAGATAAATTAAGTAATGAAGCACTTATATCTATCTTGAAAATAGCAAAAAATGTTGCTATTTCAATTAAACTAGAAAACTATAGTGATAATAAACTAAACATATATCACACTAATCCAAATAATACATATACACTAATAAATGGAATATACAAAAACAAAAACATAAAAACAACAATAATAACAGATGGAAAAACCAAAATAATAAATAAAATTAAACTAGAAAACTATAAAAGAAATAATAAAACATCAAGTATTATAGATCAAATACAAATTAAAAATGCAACTTTCACAATTATACAAAATATAGAAAATAATAAAATTAAAAACATAACAATATACACTAAATTAGAAAAATTTAATGATTTAAAAGAAATTAGCGATATAGCTAATAATAAAATCAAAAAAAAACTATATAAAAACTCTAAATAATATTAAATGCACTTCCTTTAGAAGTGCACTTTTATTCATTAATTATAAATTCTTATTGTTTGATAATATCATTAAATCTATTAATATTAGCTCTATCATTATATTTACTAATAATAGTATTTTCAATCTCTTCATTCATTGATTCAATATAACCAGAAAAAGACTTATCTCCAATAATATAATATGGAACAGATCTACTTTCAGTATTATCTCCTAATACACTACCAAACTTATTCATAAACTCTGCATTCTCATCATTATTCCAAACTTCAAATGCATAAATATTATAATATTTAGAATACTCATCATTAATAGATTCAAAATATGCAAATAATTCTTCACAATGAGGACAAGTCTCACCATAGAAAAAGTAAATATTAATCTTATCTTCATCAATTACAATATCACTAATATTGGAATTTCTATTAATAGAAGTAGTATCTGCACCAGTAGTATCATTATTAGTAGATTGATTAGAATTTTCATTATCAATTGTATTTTCTTTATTAATTCTACTAATATTATAAGAAATTGCAATTACAAATACTAAAACTATTCCAAAAACTATAATCGGAGTTAAACTCTTATTTTTCACCAAAATCAACCACCGTATTAGTATTATAAATTACCCCATCAATCTCAACATAAATAGAATATTTTCCATCTAAACCAACATCATTTATATATTTAGTAACCATAATACCATTTTCAGTCTCCTCATCAGTTAAAATATCTACACATAAAGCTGTATAAGGCTTTTTACTTATATCAACTTCATAATAATTAGCAGCCAAATTTCTATATAAGATAATATTTACTTTTTGTTCCTTTTTGAAACGTCCACTAAATACTAAACGATCAATTTCTTTTTCAATCGTAATCTCATGACTTTTATATTCATCATCAATTTCTTGAGAACTTAAATTTAAAGTAAGTTTCGACTTATCAATTTTGGTTTTTCCTAAACTACCAACCCTACTAGCAGTTTTTTTACTATATTCCTCATTATCAGTATATAAACTCATCTTCTCAACTCGATAATTATTAGTAGGTAGTTTTATTTCAAATACAACTTTATCATTAATAATTTCAACAGTATCAGATACTAAAGTAGTATTCTCACTAAAGCCTGCTGGTTGATTAGAATTTTTACCATCGACATATACTATACCACCAGAATGGGCAATATAATGATTTTTATCAATATAATCTACATCAGAAATATATGGTGAATAAAACTCACTACCACGCTCTTTACCATACTGCCATACTTGCTCAATTGTCATATTTTCTGTATCTAATTTATACATAACTGCCCTAGTATAACTATCACTAGCAGGAACATATTCTTCTTTTATCTTCGATTTATTATTTCCATTATCAAGTAAAAATAAATATCCTTCAGGAGTAATCATTGCCGCATGTTGACTCCATTGCCATTCAAAATCATCCCCTACAGGAGTAAAGAAATATTCTTGATATTCACTACTCCAATTAGTTGGATCTCCGACTATCCAATTAAGCTTACCACTATCATAATCAATATTAATAACAGCATCTTGATGACGACCAGATAAAGTTATTGAATTAGTATTTTTATCATACCAAACAGAATTATTATGGAACCAATCATAACTAGTCCAATTCTCACTCTTTCCATCTTCCATATTCAAAATATCTTTTAAATCCCAAGTTTTAACAATATCGCCACTACTACGATCAAGCTCTACAATATAATCTTCAACTGTCCCATCTTCATTATTAAAATCATCTGATGAAACTAATAAATTACCATTTTCCATCTCATAATAATCATGATGATATCCACCCTTTAGTGAATATTCCACATAAATTTTACCAAGTAAATCCATCTCATATAAACCACTCATATAATAAGGACTATAAATCAAACGTTCACTACTAACTAGTAAATGCCCATTAGATAATCTATCAATCTTCCATAAAGCATAATTAGTTAAATACCATCTTATATCACCATTTACATCATAAGCAAGTGTATAACCACTACTAGATGGAGTAAAGAAATATAAATCATTAACTAAATTTTCTTTATCAGCATAAACAGATGTAGGAAGAGCAATATCATCTGGTAACTTGTCTGTTTTTATAGTTAAAGTCTTACTAACCTCTTTTCCATTTTCTAAATAAGAAATAACCACTTCATTTTCATAATCAGCATATAATCCATAAACAGGCAAATAATGCTCTTTAGCACTTGAAAACTTATGTTTAAAAGTAGATAACTCATCTTTTCCTTTAATAGTTAGTTCTACTTCCACTTCATCTTCTGTCTCAAACATAACCAAAGCTGTAAGTGGTGAATTACCATAAGGATTTAAAATAACCTTAGGATCATCTATCTTATACCCCTCACTGTTAAATTTTTGCTCTATTTTTGCTTGTTCTTCAATCATACTACTAACTATACTAACCTCTTTATTATTAGTTAAACGACTATTTAAAAATAGCAAAATAAGTGCAATTAAAACTAAAATCAAAATAATAATTAAAATTTTTTTCTTCATAACTTCCTCCTTAACTTAATTTTAAAATAAAACTATCAAAAAAACAATAACTTAATAGTTGAAAAGTCTCAACTATTAGTTGAGACAATCATCATCAAAAGTTAAAGGTATTTGATAAGAAGTTACATTATCATCACTATCAGTAGCTCTAATTTCTAAATATAGTTCATTCTCCCTATAACTCTTACAAGCTTTCTCATAATCATCTACCTTAAAATTAACTTGTTTTAAAAATTCATCTAAAGTAATTTCTTTACCCTCATAATTATAATTACTAACAACTATTTTACTATATTCATGATTTTCATACAAAACACATTCTAATTTAACATATTTATCATTATTCTCTTCTCCACAATAAGTAATATTAGGTATATAAATAGCCATCTTATCAGAATTATAAGCAATACTACCATATAAAGAAAAATTATTACAAGTAGTAGATAAAGTCTTAAACTCAAAATCTTTATTTTTATTTAATAGTAAAAAAATAAGTATCAATATAATTACTAAAATAACTGGAATTAAAATAATTATAAATTTTTTCTTTTTTTTCTTATTATCTAAAACCTCATCTAAATTCAAATTATAATCATTACAAATCTTTGTCAAAATAGCTAAATCAGGAATACTCTTCGCATTTTCCCACTTACTAACAGCTTGATATGTTACACCATATTTATCCGCAAATTTTTGCTGACTTAAATTATTCTTAACTCTTATATCTTTAATAATTTTTGCAATCTTATCTGGATTCATAAACCACCTAAATATCTAAATTATGATAAACATTTTGTACATCATCTAACTGTTCCAAACTATCAATTAAATTAAGAACTTTCTCTTTTGCTTCCTCATCTAAAGTAATATAATTATCAGGAATATAAGTAACTTCAGACAAACTAAATTTATCATATCCCATATTCTCTAATGCTTCTTTAACACTAATAAAGTCATTTGGTAAAACAATTATCTCATAACTATCATCTAATACATTAAAATCTTCTACATTAAGCTCAATTATATCTTCCATTAACTTATCTTCTTCATATTCTTTATCTAAAACAAGTAAACCTTTTCTTTTAAATAAATAACTAACAGAACCATCGGTTCCTAAATTACCACCACGTTTAGTTAAAGTACTACGAACAAAAGAAGCAGTTCTATTTTTATTATCAGTAAGACACTCAATCATAATTGCAATCCCATTTGGGCCATAACCCTCATACATAATAGCATCAAAACTATCAGTAGCATTCTTACTTTTTGCCTTATCAATTGCACTTTGAATATTAGATTTTGGCATATTTTGCCCTTTAGCTTTTTCTATTACCATTCTTAAAGCAGCATTATTATTAGGATCAGCATCTCCACTTTTAGCAGCTACATATATTTCTTTAGCAAGTTTTTGAAAAATTTTACTACGTTCCGCGTCTATCGCGCCTTTTTTTCTTTTTATAGTTGACCATTTACTATGTCCTGACATAAAATCACCTCACTCTTATTTTATCATAAAATTAAAGAAAATAGACATTAATTTAAATAATTTAGTAAAATAGGTGCTAATATTATTAGTAAAACAAGCGGTACAAAAAACAAAACTGAAATAACACTAACTTTAATTGGAACTTTAGAAATAACCGCTTTCATCTCTAGTTTTTTCTTTTCCCTTAAATAATCTATTTGCGAATACAAAGATTCAATAATGCTATTACCATACAAATCAGCCTGTGTTAAAGTCAAAATTATATTATTAATAGAATCAGACGGAATATTAGCTTGCATATCATTTAAACTCTCTGTTAGACTCTTACCAAACTTAATTTCTCTAATTGCATTTTTAAACTCATCAGATAATTCTGAATCAACATTCTTAATCGTAACCTTAATTGCTTCTTCTAAATTTCTTCCTGTTTCTAAAGATAAAGTCAAAACTTCAAAAAAATACATTGCCTCTTGTTCTAATTTAGAACACCTTTTCTTTATCCTCTCATCAATTAAAACTCTCTCAAATAAATAATAATATAAAAGAGTAACTATCGGTGCAACTATATAACCAAAATCAGATATATATAAAACAACAAAAAAGATAACAATAGAACTAAAAAGTCTCAAACTCATAAATTTAGTTGCTTCTATCTTATTATAAATACCTAATTTCTTTATTTTATTATCTAATTTATCTAGTTTATTTTGATTAAAAATTCTTCTACTAAAATCTTTTCGTTTTGACATAATTACACCTTAACCTTTAATATCTTTTGTAACACCCATATATATATAGCAAACATAATAACAATTAAGCCTAATAAAACTAAACCTAAATTAGTCTCAAAGAAAGGATCAAAATAACTAGGATTTAATATATATATAACAAGAACAAAAATAGGTGGAACAACCATCAATAACTTAACAACTAAATTAGAACTAGCAGTCATATTTTTAAGTTCTTCTTTTAACTTTTTCTTATCAAATAAAGTCTTTTCTATCGAATCAAAAACCTTAATAATATTACCACCAGTCTTATTTAAAATAGCAAGCGAAGAAGATATATATTTTATCTCTTCTAAATCTATTCTTTTACTAAATCTATCAAAAACAGTCTCAATACCAAGTCCATATTTCATCTCTTGATACATCTTATAAAACTCACTTCTAATAGGTTCCGGCAAATCATAAGAAGCAGCCTCAAGTGATTGCATAGTAGACTTACCTGATTTAAAAGCATTATTTATAACAATAACCGCTCGTAATAATTCATTATCGATTCTTTTTTTATACAATCTATCTTTATACCATAAATATATATCGAGAATAAAAAACCCAATTAAAAAGTTTATAACTAACTCAAATAAAGTAGCAAGTCTAGTTTGTAATACTAAAGAAAATATAGTAAGTAATACTAAAGCTAAACCAATAAACAACTTATGAGTAACATAATCAATTGCTAATATATTATCCTTATCATTTGTATATACAATATATTTTTCATATTTTTTAGATAAAAACTTAAACAAACCAACTTTACTTATAAAGGGGCGAAATTTAATAACAAGTTTTTTATACTTAAGAAAAAGTTTATCAGATAAAGATATTTCTTTACTCTTTAATGAATCAATACTATAATTACTAATTCTCTTCTCATAAGATAGAGCTATATTTTGCCTAATCATATAAATAATAATTACTAATAATATAATTACAATAATAATTTGAATAATTAATAACCCCATCTTTTTTCACCTCTATTTCTTAAATAAATCATCAATAGTATTTATACCTTTACGTTTAATTTTATCATAAACCAAAGGAACTTTTTTACTAAAAGAAAATTCACCAATAACAGAATTATCATCTGCAATACCCTTTTGAGTAAAAGCAAAAATCTCTTTCATCTCGACTTTTAAATCTTTTAAGTCAACTACTTCACAAATACTAGTAATTCTTCTTCTACCATCACTCATTCTATCTATTTGTATAATAATATCAATCGCATTAGCAATATAACCACGAACAGCACTAACAGGAAGCTCCATATCATTCATAAGAAGCATAGTCTCTAGGCGACTTACTGCATCTTCAGGACTATTAGAATGGAGTGTTGTAATAGAACCTTCATGACCAGTATTCATTGCTTGCAACATATCAAAAGCTTCTTTTCCTCTAACCTCACCTACAATTATACGATCAGGTCGCATACGAAGAGAATTTCTAACTAAATCACGAATTGTAACTTCTCCTTCTCCCTCATAATTAACAAGTCTTGTTTCTAGTGATATAACATGACTTTGTTGTAATCTAAGTTCTGCAGCATCTTCAATAGTAATAATACGCTCATCCTCACCAATAAAACTACTTAAAATATTTAGAAGCGTAGTCTTACCTGTACCAGTACCACCAGATATAATAATGTTAAGCTTTGCCTGTACACAAGCCTCTAAAAAACGTGCCATTTCCGCTGTTAAAGTTCCTTTAACTAATAAATCTTCAACATTTTCTAACTCTTTAGCAAATTTTCTAATAGTTAAGACTGGTCCTTTTAAAGATAAAGGCGGAATAATAGCATTCAACCTAGAACCATCACGAAGTCTTGCATCTACCATCGGATTAGCAGCGTCTATTGTTCTACCTAAAGGCTGAACAATCCTTTGAATAGTTCTAATAATATGTTCTTCATTAATAAAAGAAACAGTCTCATCTTTAATTAATTTACCATCAATTTCTACATAAATATCATTAGTACCATTAACCATAATTTCAGTAATTGCATTATCTTTTAATAAATCAGTAATTGGACCATAACCATTAACTTCATTTTGAATTAAGTTAAATATATGATTTCTTTCTAAATAATCTAAATCATAACCAACTAAATTCTCATTAATCTCATCATTTATATATTTTTCTAATACAACATCATCTGGTATATTATTATCAATTAAATCTTGAATAATCTTACTACGTAGTGAATCAAGTAAAGCCTTATCTGGAAAAATATCATAATCCGCTATATTTTGAACAGTAACATTTTTAGGCTTAACATCAAAAGCCTCTACTAATTTTTTACTCATGATCCACTTCCTTACTATGTTTATCATCAATTAAATCTAACGCAAGCTTTTTTAAATTATTTATATCACTACTATGAAATCTATTAATAGACTTATTTAAAGTAAGAATCTCACCATTTAAAACAAATTTATCAATATTTTTAATATAAAAACTCTTATCAATAACATAACTAACATTTTTCTTAATAACATTTTTTATATCAAATAAAGACATATAAACCTTGGAACTATCTTTAGAATTATTTAGACAAATAAGATAATTAGTCTTATCCGCATCCTTAAAAATACTAACAATACTCTTCATATTTTTTAAATCCGCAATATCATTAGAAATAATAAATAAAGACATATAAGAATAATCCAAAATAGTTAAATTAACCTCATCTAATACATGATTAGTATCAACTAATATAACATCATATTCCCTCTTTGCAATATCAAAAACAACCGGCAAATACTTTCCATCAATCTTAAGCGCTTGACGTGGATCTTTAGGAGAGGCAATAACATCAATATTTTTATTATAAACACTAACATAATCACTTAAAGTAGTAAATCTATTATTACTAATACTATCAATAAGCATAAAAATATCTTTTTTATTTCTAATATCCAAATTAACCGCAATTGCACCCGCAAATAAATCTAGATCTAAAATTAAAACCCTATATTTTTCTAAAGAATAAATACCCGCTAAATTAAGTAAAGTAGTAGTTTTTCCTACCCCACCTTTAACAGAAGTAACGCATATAATTTTACCTGATTTATTAACCATTATCCTCACCCTTTTCACAAATGACCTTTAAATCAAAAAAATCTAAATCAATAATATGAGATAAAAGACCATCAACTCTTTTTTCTAATATAATTTTATTATCCTTAATACTAACATCAATATCCTTATCATTTAAAGAAACAAACTTATCAATATCCTCCTCATCACTAGCCAAAGAACAAATATTTTCTAAAGCAAGCTTCTCATTACTAACATTACCAATATCAATAACTAACACCAAAACAATTAAAATAATTGGTATAAGTAATAAAAATAAAACTAATACTTGACCCCTATTATTAAGCATTACTAATTACCCTTTCTACTTTAATAACATAAGGATCAGATAAAATACGATTCATACCAGGAGTAATCAAATCAACAGAATAACTAATAATAAACTTATCATAATCATTATCTAACTCTAAAGAAATATCATAATCACTATATAAAGATTTAATAGAATTAATATCATCACCATCCTTATATAAAGAAATAATATCATTACTAACATTCTCTAAATTAGATTTAGCACTAAAAATAACACCAAAATCCACAATAACAAATAAAAGTAAAAGTAACACTGGCAATATCAAAATAAACTCAATTAAAGCTTGACCCTTATTATCTAACATAATATCACCAATCCTCTTATCATATAAATTATAACAAATATTAAAAAAAAAAGAAAGTAGTTTAATATAATTAAATTAAATAATTATATACTAATCTCTTAATAACATAAAGTTATATATTACTATATGTAATAGTTATCTTTTTTTCAAAATTTTTTTCTCGCTTCGCTCGAAACCAACGCAAACCCTTTAGGTTTGCTATAACTTCTTGTTGTTACTTTTATATATTAACCTAATTTTATTCGCTATGTTAATATTAGCCCCTAACAAACTTTATTTTGAGGGAAATTCAATGACAGTTTCACAAGGGAACCACTTCGTGGTTCGACGAGGGCAAGCCCTCGGAAGTCTTACAGCGCAAGCAAAGCCGCACGAGCCGAGAGGTAGCTGTCAGAAATTCCATTGTCCCCGTTGAAGCCGAACACGCCCGCGCTAGAGCCATCGCTATAGCTGCCACCGCGCAGGAACCACGGGACAGACGAGTCGACGAAGCCCGCGTAATCATTATTCCATGCTGTACCAGAACTAACAACTACTTCTCCGGTTGCATCTCCTAATCTTGCTCTATTATAAGCTGTTTGATCGGTATATGATGTTCCATAAGCATATGTATCTATATATTTTGCTGTTGATGCACTATATTTAAAAATTCCATCACCATAATTTAAATTATATACATAACTTCC
>CALVSA010000002.1 GCA_944358825.1 uncultured Bacilli bacterium | reverse complement strand
GAGACTATCTATGAAGTAGGAAACCTTGGAGGTAACGACAAGGAAGAAACAAAATTTATTTTGTTTCCTTTGTTCTTATAACATATTAAAAACTATTAAAATTAAGTATAAAAAATAATGGGAAAATATGCGAAATAACATTAAAATATTGACAAACATAAGTTTGTAGATTATTATATAATCTAGTTGCAAACTTGACAACTATAAAAAAATAAGTATAATAATAACGACAAAGAGGGGATAATTATGGAAGAGAAAACAAGTTATTTTAACATTCAAAAGTATTTATCAAACTTAGAAATTGAACAAGGAGTATTAGAACATCTAGCGGAAGTTCAATATGAATTTAATGAGTATTTTAAAAGAGTTTTTGCACATGGTCAAGAAAAAGCATTGACTTATTTAACATTAGAATTGTTTAATGAATTATTATACTCTAATCAAATAGAAGAAAGTAAAATAACACCACCGGCTGAATTTTTAAATACCAATATTTTAAATAATAATAAAATATTAACTAATAAAAGAATATGTAATATTCAAAAAGAAATATTAAAAAATACTACTATGCCATATGAAATAGGCAAATATCGTGATGTTGATGTATTTGTAAAAAGACAAGGAGAAATAGTATATTATGCACCATCATCTTCAGATGTAGAACGTTTTATGCAGGATTTCATTAGATTTTATAATAAGAATACTGATGATATAATCAATAATGATCCATTTATAAAATCAGCTTTGATTCATTTTCTATTTGTCAAGATTCATCCTTTTGTTGATGGTAATGGACGCGTTTGTCGTATATTGCATAATATGAAATTTACTAGTTTATTAAATAGTACTTATAAGAATAAAAATGGAAAAGAATTAGAATTGAAATTACCACCATTAAATATTTCATATAGTATTTATAATAATAAACAGTCATATTATAATAAACTACAAGCAATTGAATTTAAGAAAGATGCTGATATAAATTATTCAGTTAATCGCTTTATTGATTTTTTACTATATATGTATGAAGAACAGTTATATTACAATAAAAATTCTCATAAATTTAAAAATATTAGTCAAACAATTAATGAAGTAAAAAGAAAAAGAAAAATAAAATAAATTGACAAATAAAAAAAGACTTAATATAATTAAAATAGGAGGTAACTCATGAATAGTGTATTAAAAAACATAAAGGGCGCTAATGATAGTTTACCAAATGAGCAAATAGTTAAAAATCACATTATAGATATTATGAAAGAAACGTTTGAGAATTTTGGATATTTACCATTAGAAACAACTACTTTATGCACATACGAATTATTATCATCAAAATATGCTGGTGGTGCTGAAATATTAAAAGAAATATATACTTTAAAAGATCAAGGAAATAGAGAAATTGGACTTCGTTATGATTTAACTGTTCCATTTGCCAAGGTAATTGCGATGAACTCAAAAAAAGAAATAACGCTTCCTTTTAGAAGATATGAAATAGGAAAAGTATTTCGTGATGGACCAGTTAAAGTTGGAAGAGTTCGTGAATTTTATCAATGTGATGTAGATTTATGTGGTTTATCTGGAACTTATCCAGAAGTAGAAATATTATCAATGGCAAGCCTATTATATAAAAAATTAGGCATAAATATTGAAATACAGTGGAATAATCGTAAATTACTATCAGGCTTAATATTAGAAGCAGGAATAAAAGAAGAAGATGTTACTAAAGTAATTTTATCAGTAGATAAATTAGCCAAAATAGGAAAAGATGGAATAAAAGAAGAATTAAAAGAAATAAATATAGATAATAATAAACTAGATAAGTTATTTTCTTATTTTAATCTTACAATTGATAAGTTAGATGAAATTAATACTAATAATGAAGTATTAAAAGATGGAATAAAAGAAGTTAAGGAAGTAGATTATTATTTAAAAGAATTAAAATTAGATGAATGTGTATTTACCCCTTATTTAGCTAGAGGATTAGAAATATATACTTCAACTATTTGGGAAGTATTTGATAAAGAGAAAAATGTAACCTCAAGTATAGGAGCAGGTGGACGTTATGATAAGATTATTACTAACTTTATAAATGATGGTAATACATATCCAGCAGTTGGTATGACTTTTGGACTTGTTCCAATATATGAGATTGTATCTAAATTACAAATAGAAGCGTCTTTTTATGATTTATTTATAATTCCTATGGATACAAAAATAGAAGCTTTAAAATTAGCCAATAAAATAAGAGAAAATAACATTAATGTATTAATTGAAATGACTGATAAAAAAGTCAAAAAATCATTTGAATGGGCTAATAAAAATAAAGTTAAATATGTAATTGTTCTTGGTGAAGAAGAAATAAATTCAAGTATAATAAAACTTAAGAATATGGATTCTGGTAAAGAGTTTGAAGTAAATATAAATGATATAGATAAAATTGTAAAAATAATAACAAGTGAATAAAAAAAACTCCTTTATAACAATATAGTTATGAAAGGAGATTTTTTATGGCACGTCACAAAGTAGAAATAAGTGGCGTTAATACTTCAGATATCAAAGTTTTAAATAGTGAACAAACACTAGAATTATTTAAAAAAATGAAAGAAGGAGATCCGTTTGCTCGTGATGATTTAATTAATGGTAATTTAAAATTAGTATTAAGTATAATTAAAAAATTTAATAACAAAGTAGATAATTTAGATGATTTATTTCAAGTAGGATGTATCGGTTTAGTAAAAGCAATAGATAATTTTGATATATCATACGATGTTAAATTATCAACTTATGCTTGTCCTCTTATACTAGGAGAAATAAAAAGATATTTAAGAGACAATTCATCTTTAAGAATTTCTAGAAGTATCAAAGATATTGCATATAAGACATTAAAATTAAAAGAAGAATTAATGGACTCATCAGGAAAAGAACCAACTAATGAAGAAATTGCTAAAATTTTAAATGTCAGTGAATATGAAATAACCCAAGCTCTAGAATCATTAAGAGAACCTGTTAGTATGTATGAGCCAATATATAATGATGGTGGAGATACTATATATTTATTTGATCAATTATCAGATAAAAAAGATGAATACGATATGGATATAAAATTAGCTCTAGATAAAGCAATTAATAATTTAAAACAAAGAGAACAACAAATATTAAATGAACGTTTTATAATAGGAAAAACACAAATGGAAATAGCTCAAGAATTAGGAATATCACAAGCTCAAATATCTAGAATTGAAAAAAATGCTATTAATAACATAAAAAAGTTGATTAAATAATATAATTAATTGGTGATAATATGCATTTATCAGAATTACAAACCAAAGAAGTAATAAATATATCAACAGGTAGAAGAATGGGGATAATAATTGATGTTACTGTTGACAAAGATGGTAAATTAAAAGACTTAATATTAGAAGAAAAAAGGGGTGCTAAAAGATTTATGGCATCCAAAGAAGAAAGCATCATAAAATGGCAACAAATAGTTAAAATTGGTGATGATATAATATTAGTTGATACTAGAAACATAACTTATTAAAAAAAATAAACAAAATTAGCAAAATAATGATATAATAATAATGATAGGAAGTGAGTGTTTTGCTAAGATTTATTGTTTATGAAGACAATCCAGATGGATTAGAACGATTAGTGAGTATTATTCATAAAGCAATGGCACCTTATGATTTTGAATACAAAATAGATAAATATGCTGCATATGATAAAGAAATCAAAGATATAATTCTTAACACATATGATCAAAAAATATACATTTTAGATATAGAAGTACCAAAAGTGTCAGGTCTAGAAATAGCCTCATCAGTAAGACAACATGATTGGAAAAGCGTTATTATTTTTGTAACATCGCATTTAGAATGTAAAAATGACGTTTTTTATTCCAGATTACTTGCTCTTGATTATATATCCAAATATAACACTTATGATAAAAGACTACAAGAAAGCATTGAAAAGGCAATACAAATGTTGAGTAAATCAAGAATATTAAGTTATAAATATAACTATGTTTCATATCGAATAGATTTTGATGAAATTTTATATATTGAAAAAATGAGTAATTGCAATAAATGTTTGATTCATACCGAAAATGGTGGTAAATTAGAAATATCTGGTAGTATGAAAGATATAATTGTTCTACTTGATAATAGTTTCTTTATGGCACATAAATCATGTATAATAAATCTTGATAAAATCCACAGTATTGATCCAATTAATAATATTATAACTTTTAAAAATAATATAAAAATAGACAAGCTATCATCTCGTAATAAAAAAGAATTAGTAGAAAGGATTAATAGTTATGAATAATAAAGGATTTACATTAGTTGAATTATTAATGACAATAGTCTTATTAGCAGTTATAATTATGATTGCTGGTCCATCAATATTTAATGCCCTAAAAAGTGGTAAACAAGAAAGTTATGATATTATGATTTCCAACATAAAAACAGCGTCAATTACTTATTTTGAAGAATGTAAATATCATGGAAGTGGAATTAATTGTACCATTAATAATAATAAAGTAACAGTAACCTTACAAGAATTAGTAGATTATGGATTTTTAACCGCTACTAGTGAATGTAATGATAATTCATGCGTAAATGTTATTAAAAATCCAAAAGATCAAGTAGATATAGGGGCATGTCAAATAACAATTGAACAAATAACTAAAGAAATGGGCAGAGTAGAGTATCATATTACATCAAATAGTACTGATGCATCATGCCCACAAGGAGATTTAGGAAGTGTTAATTAATGATTACAAAAAAATGGGATGAAGTATTAAAAGAAGAATATGAAAAAGAATATTTTAAGAAAATAGCGGTTACAACTAATGTTTTATATAAAGAAAAAGAGATGTTTCCGCCCAAAAATAGAATTTTTCATGCTTTAAAGTTAACTGACTATGATCAAGTAAAAGTCGTAATATTAGGACAAGATCCATATCATGGAGTAGGAGAAGCCAATGGATTAGCGTTCGCAGTCAATGAAAATGTAAAAATACCACCATCATTAAGAAATATATATAAAGAATTATATGATGATTTACATATACAAATTGCTAGTCATGGTAATTTAGAAAGTTGGGCTAAAGAAGGAGTTTTACTACTAAATGCTATATTAACCGTTGAAAAAGATAAACCTGCTTCATGTCGTAATATGGGATGGGAAGAATTAACCGATGCCATTATAAAAAAAATAAATGAAAAAGATAATCCAGTCGTTTTCATATTATGGGGAGCTTTTGCTAGAAGTAAAAAGAAATATATAACTAATAAAAAACATCTCGTATTAGAGTCCACTCATCCCTCACCATTTTCTGCACATTATGGCTTTTTTGGTTCAAAACCATTTTCTAAAACAAATGAATTTTTAAGAAAAAATAATATTAAAGAAATAAATTGGCAAATAAAATAGAGCAAAAGCTCTATTTTACAATTTAAAATCATTAACAATATCATCATTCATATTTTTCATATCAAAAAATAGTTTATCTTCATATTTACATAATAAAGCTACAATATTAGTAGGAAAACTCTTAACCATCTTATTATATTTAACAATATTAGAATTATAATAATCACGATAAATAGATAATTTATCATCAATTTCTTTAAGTTGTTTTTCAATCTTTTTTAACTCATCACTTTGTAATGCTTCTTTATGTTCTTCTTTGATTCTTAAAAACTCATTAGAAACATTAATTAACTTTCTATCTAAATCAAAATTACTAATCTTGCGAGAACGTAATCTAACAATTTCATCAAACATCTCACTTTTAATCTCAACATTAGCTTTTATAATTGAAATACTTCTATTAATCAAATCATATTTTTGTCTTAAACTACTATCAATAGTAGCTTCTACTTCGTTAATTCTAATAATAGTGTCCTGAAATTTATTATATATATAAGTATAAAAAGCAATAATTATACATATTAATATGATAATTAAAAATAAAACTAAAATAAGCATATCCATCTATATCACTTCCTACAAACATTATAGCAAAGATAAATTCTTTTTTCAATTAAATATGAAATTAATATATGAAATTTACAATATTTATGTTACAATCATAAAGGAGGTAGAAATGTTAGAAAAGATAGTTGATGAAGCAAGAAGAACAATGAATAAAAATATGGGTGGTCCTTTTGGAGCGATGATAACTGATAAAGAAGGTAATATCATATCAATTGCATCAAATACAGTATTATCAGATTTTGATCCAACCGCTCATGCTGAGATGAATGCGATTAGAAAAGCAGGAAAAAAATTAAAAACACATAATTTAAAAGACTATATTTTATATACAACTGCATATCCTTGTCCTATGTGCCTATCAGCAATTATTTGGGCTAATATAAAAGAAGTATATTATGGTATGGATGTTAAAGATACTGCTAAAATAGGTTTTAGAGATGATTTTATTTATAAATATTTAAAAAGTGATCAAAAAGATGAAAAAATTTTAAAAATAAAACAAATAGAAAAAGAAAAATGTGAAATATTATTTAAAGAATATGTTGATAATAACAAACAGTTATATTAATATAGTCTTTTTTTATTGTTTTAAATAAATTTCTTCATATAATATATTAAGGGGGTATAATATGGTAAAAAAATATTCTTATAGCAAGGATAAAGATAAATATTTATCAAAACATTTCCAAGTAAAAGAATTTAGAAGTTACAATGATGCTACCAAGAAACTTACAACCGATGAAATATTAATAGATGATAATTTAGTAACAATGTTAGAAAAATTATATGATAAAGCTAATAGTTTATACAAAATAAAATCAATAGTAATAACTTCTGGTTATCGAAATCGTGAATTTGAATTATCATTAGCAGGCGGAGTTTTAAACTCACAACATATGCAAGGAAAAGCTACAGATATAATAATTAATAAACAAGATGGTAAAGTAATTGATCCTAAATTAGTATGTATTATGAGTGAAGAGATAGGATTTAAGGGAATTGGATATGGAAATGGTTATACACATGTAGATGTTCGTGATAATAAAAGTTATTTTGATGAGACGAATGGAAAATCTAAAATAGATAGTTTTAAGACTTATTTTAATTTAAATATAACTAACGAAAATACAAATAATAATACTAATTATAAATATAAAGTAGGCGATAAAGTTATTATAAATGGTATATATGTATCTTCTGATTCCAATGAATTATTAAAACCAAGAATTACCAATGGAATAATAACTAGTATAAAAAATAACGCTAGAAATCCATATTTATTAAATGGCGGTAATATTGGTTGGGCTAATGATAGTGTTATTGTCAACAATAATAATTATTTACAAAACAAAAATTATATGGGTACTTCACTAGTTGACGGCCTAAAAGAAATAAATATAGATAGTAGTTTTGAATATAGACAAAAACTTGCTAGTACAAATGGGATAATAAATTATAAAGGAACTAGTGAACAAAATTTAAAACTTCTAAATCTTTTAAAAGAAGGAAAGTTAATAAAAGCTTAACTTCTTTTTTCTTGATATGAATAATAAATCATGATATACTAACTATAGAAGGTGAGTATATGAATAATAAAGGATTTAGTTTAGTAGAATTAATAGTTGTAATATCATTAATAGCCTTAGTATTAATAATAATAGTTAAAATAAGTGGAAATACTCTATCATTATCAGATAGTAAAGCTGATGAAATTACTTATGATAATATTGTTAAAGCAACAAAACAATATTTATTAGAATGTGAAAATGATTTATTACCATGTAATTATGTATGGAAAAATAATCAAACTAGTTTTAGTGCAAATGATTTAATAGAAGCAGGTTATTTTAAAAGCCTAACCAATAGTCAAAATAAAGACATAAGTAGTTGTTTAATAATAAATGCAACTAGAGAAAATAATGATTATAAAATAGAGTTAGATGATCAAAAATGTAAATAAAAACTGTCTTTTTGGACAGTTTAATAATATATAGGATATGGTGGTGGAGGTGGACCATAAGGCATAGGACGAGGGTAAAAAGATGGTGCAAGCAAACCGCCAGTTATTCCACCAAGGATAAATGGTCCTAAAAATCCTCCGCCAAAAAACCTATTATTTGGGCCAATTGGTCGCCCAGGACGCATTGGGGGTCTTCTCATATTATTAGAATAAACATTTTGGTAATTTGGGTACATAAAATTCCTCCTTCAATATATTATATAAAAAAAGAATAGGAGAGTGTCTAAAATGAATGAAAAATTTGAAATTTTAGCAGAAACAATAGTTAATTATTCAATTAAAGTAGAAGAAAAAGAAAACATATTAATAACAGTAGAAAAAGGAGTATCAGAAGACTTAATAAATAAATTAATAGAAAAAATATTACAAAAAAATGCAGGTGTTTTAGTAAAAATAATAGATAATGAAATAAGTGCATTTTTAAATAGTAAATTAACAGAAAATCAAATATTATTAAGTAGAGCTAATTTAGAACATGAAGTAAAAACTTATAATAGTTTTATTACAATATGTTATTCAACAAACGATCATGAAAATAAAAATGTTAATTTAAAAATGTTAAATAAATATCATGAAATAACAGAAAATTTAGATGATATAAGAATAAATAAGAAAAAATGGGTTTTATTAAATTATCCATCATTACTAGATGCTCATAAAGCAAAAATGACTACCAAAGAATTTTTTGATTTTGCCCTAGATACAATGTGTTTTGATTATCATAAACTATATGATTTAATGCTACCTTTAAAAGAGTTAATGGAAGATACAGATAAAGTAAGAATAGTATCTAAAAATACAGATATAACATTTTCAATAAAAGCAATGCCCGCGATTATATGTGCAGGCGAATTTAATATTCCAGATGGAGAAGTATTTACTGCCCCGATAAAAACAAGTGTTAATGGTAAAATAACTTATAACACACCATCTCCATATCGTGATAATGTTTATAATAATATAAGTTTGGAATTTAAAGATGGTAAAATAATAAATGCTACTTGTAATGAAGATAATGATAAATTAAATGAAATTTTTGATACTGATGAAGGTAGTAGATATATAGGAGAATTTGCAATAGGAATTAATCCTTTAATTAGAAAGCCAATGGGAGATATTTTATTTGATGAAAAAATATATGGAAGTATTCATTTTACCCCTGGAATGGCTTATGCTGAAGCATTTAATGGTAATAAATCAGCAATACATTGGGATTTAGTTTTAATTCAAACTAAAGATTATGGTGGTGGTGAAATATATTTTGATGATGTATTAATTAGAAAAGATGGAAAATTTGTAATAGATAGTTTAAAACCACTAAATTTTGATGAAAAATAAATTGCAGAAAATTAACTAATGTGATATACTTAAATAGTAAAGGAAGTGGTTAATATGTTAAAAGAGCAAAGCCTAAATATAAATAATAAAGTAAATAACAAGTTAACTACAAGTAAATATGGGGGTCAAATTTATTACTAAAAAATAATAAAATATTTAATAATAAAATAATAAAAACAGAAAATAATTCTAATTTTTAGAATCTTTTTCTGTTTTTTTATTGTGTGAAAGAAGGAGTAATATGAATAGAAAAGTAATTATATTAGTTATATCAATAATAGTGGTTTTAGTTATATTATCTACTACTACTTATGCTTTATTTTTTAGAAAAGATAAACTAGAAAATACGGAAAGTTATACTGCTGGAATACTAGATATAGTAATAGAAAACGATGAAGAAGGATTAGGGGAAACTCTAAATCTTGCAAATAGTTTGCCTATAACAGATGAAGAAGGTAAGAAAAGTAATCCATATAAGTTTAAGATAACTAATAAGGGTAATTTATCTTATACATTTGATTTGTTGTTAAATAATACAACTACTTCTAATCAAATAAATTCTGATTATATAAAAATAATGGTAGATAATAAAGAGCTAGTTACTTTATCTAATTTAAAAGATTCAATTATTGCCAGTGATTTAACTCTAAATCCAGGAGAAAGTAAGGTAATAAGTATAAGAATATGGTTAGATATAAATACACCAAATAGTGAAATAGGAAAAATTTTTAGTGCAAAAATAGTAAGTGATGGAGTAGGTAGTGAGGCTCCAGAAATAATGAATTTAGGTATATCAAAAGGAGCAATTACTATAGATAAAGGAAATGGTGATAATACATTATTAGTAAGTGGTGGAGGACTAGATTCTCAACAAGAAATATCAAATAAAACACCTATTGTTATAACAGGAACTGCAACAGATAATAGAGGAGTAACTATTAATGGAGGAGAATCTAATATAACATTAAATAATGTTAGTATAACAGAAGATAGATTTAATGGAGGCACATTTAGATTATTTAATGATTCAGTAGTTAATTTGCAAATTGAAGGAGAAAATAGTTTAAAAACAAATTCTTCTTCAAGTGCTTCACCATCAGTTGGTTTATATGTTTCTTATTCATCAAAATTAATAATAGATGGAACAGGGGTATTAAATTCAGAAGGTAGAGGAGTAGGAATAGGAGCAACTAATATGGAAGGTTATGATAATGGAAGTGGAGCAGGTGGTGGTGCAGGAATTGGAGGTTATAAAGAGGCTTCTGTTACAGGTATAATTAGAATAAATGGTGGTGTTGTTTATGCAAAAGGTGGAGGTGGAGCAGAAGATATTGGAAATGGCGGATTTAGTTGTTAAGTTGCTATTATGTATATAATAATTTATCATATACATACATCATATATATAAATAAACATAATATATAATAGTATTTAGATAAATCATTAAGCATCGCTTTAAAAAAACATAAAAAAATAACAAAATATAGTTGTAAAAAGCCATAAAACATGATAATATATTTATGGCTTTTCAAAAATACACACAAATACTGATTTAAATATCTAGTGCCTATTAGGTGATGTTTAAAGAAGAAGTATTTGGAGGAAAAACAAAAGGAGGAAATAAAATGGCAGTAGTATCTATGAGCTACTTATTAGAAGCTGGAGTTCATTTTGGTCATCAAACCAAAAGATGGAATCCAAAAATGAAAGAGTATATCTACAACTCAAGAGACGATATTTATATTATCGATTTATCTAAAACAGTAGAAAAAATAGAAGAAGCATATAATGCTTTACACAAAATTGCTCAAGAAGGTGGAAAAGTTCTATACGTTGGAACTAAAAAACAAGCTAGTGAAGTTTGCAAAGAAGAAGCTGAAAGAGCAGGAATGTATTATGTTACTGAAAGATGGTTAGGAGGAACACTAACTAATTTTAGAACAATTAGAAAAAGAGTTAACAGATTAGAAGAAATCGAAAAGATGGAAAAAGATGGTACATTTGAAAAATTACCTAAAAAAGAAGTAATTGGTCTTAAAAAAGAATACGAAAAATTAGATCGTAACCTACATGGTATTCGCGATATGCAAAGATTACCACAAGCAATTATTATTGTTGATTCAACTAAAGAATACAACGCTATTCGTGAGGCTAGAAAATTAAAAATACCAGTATTTGGAATAATTGATACAAATTGTGATCCAGATATGGTAGATTATGTAATTCCAGGAAACGATGATGCAGTAAGAAGTATTAAAGTTGTTCTTGGAGCATTAACAAATGCAATAGTAGAAGCTAATGGTGGTACTTTAGTAGATTATGTAACAGAAGATGAAAATAAGAAAACTAAATTCGATAAAAGCGAAAGCAAAAAGACCAAAGAAGTAAAAAAAGAAACTAAAAAAGAAGAGAAAAAAGAAAATAAAGAAGTAAAAGAAACAAAAGAAGAGCCAAAAAAAGAAGAAACAGTTAATAAAGAAGTTGAAACTAAAATAGATTTAGAAATATTAACAGTATCTGAACTACGTGAATTAGCCAAGAAAAAAGAAATAAAAGGCTATTCAAAAATGAAAAAAGATGAATTAATAGCAAGCTTAAAATAGAAAGGAAGAGTAAAATGATAAGTGCAAGCATGGTTAAAGAATTAAGAGAAACAACTGGCGCCGGCATGTTAGATTGTAAAAAAGCATTAGAAGAAACTAATGGTAATATGGAAGAAGCAATTACATGGTTAAGAGAAAAAGGTATCTCTAAAGCCGCTAAAAAAGCTTCAAGAATCGCAGCAGAAGGACTTGGACTTACAAAAGTAAACGGTAATAATGCAGTTATATTAGAAGTAAATTCTGAAACTGATTTTGTTGCTAAAAATGAAGAGTTTAAATCTTTAGTAGATAAAATTGCTGATATTTTATTAGAAAGTAATGTTACTAATGTTGAAGATGCACTAAAATTAAATGTTGATGATAAAACATTAGAAGAGTTAATTGTTGAAAAAATATCTACAATTGGTGAAAAATTATCATTTAGAAGATTTACAAAAGTAACAAAAGAAGATAATCAAGTATTTGGAACATATTCACATATGGGTGGTAAAATAGTAACATTATGTGTAATGGATGGAAATGACGTAGAACTAGCTAAAGATATTGCCATGCAAATTGCTGCAATGCGTCCTAGTTATTTAACTAGAGAAGAAGTTCCAAGTGAAGTAATTGAAAAAGAAAAAACTATTTTAACAGAACAAGCTGAAAATGAAGGTTTAGATACTAATAAAATACCAATGATAGTAAATGGACGCCTAAATAAATTTTATGAAGAAGTATGTTTAGTTGATCAAGGCTTTGTAAAAGAAAATAAAACTAAAGTTGGTAAATATGTTGAATCTAAAAATAGTAAAATAAATAGTTTTGTACGTTATGAAGTTGGTGAAGGAATGGAGAAAAAAGAAGAAAACTTTGCTGATGAAGTTGCAAAACAAATAAATGGATAAAATAAAAAGCACTTGAGTAAATACCCAAGTGCTTCTTTTAATGGAAAACTATTTTGTTTTCCGTTAATATTATGTTCTATAAATAAATAAATTATACAAAAAAATAAATAAATTAAATTTTTTTAATTTTGATAAAAACAAATGTATTATAAAATACTTGACAAGTAAGATATAAAGTGCTATAATAACAGCAATTTAAAAAAGGGGGAAAGAGTTATATGAAAATAAATAACTTAAATGTAAACAAAGAATTTTTAAAGAAAATGAGCAAAAGAACCATCAGTTTAGCTTTAGCAGCTACCACATTATTGGGACTTACATCTTGTAATAATAAAGGAAAAGAAGAAAAAGAAATAGGTTATAATGTAAGTAGTTCTCTTGTAGGAACAAAAGATGGATTATATACTTATGTCGTTGATAGAAGTAATTTTTATAGTGAAAATTATGATTTTAATAATACTATTAGAACTCTTAATTTTGCTAAAATAGAACAAAGTGAAGAATATGGAACAAATATTTTTAACGATAAGACTTCAGCATTTTATCGTGAAAACATAAAAATAGTTTTACCTGATTCATATAGTATGTATAACACTAATGAGTGGTTAAACTCTGATAATTTTGACTATACATTAAAACATCAGAAAATAAGCGAACTAGCAGGTGTTACTTATGATGTAATAAGCTCTTCTATGAGTGCTAAAAGAGATTTAGATACAAAAATAGTTTTGCCAGAAGGAAAAAAAGAATTTAAAGAAGGAGATACTATTAGTAGTAAGGCAATTTATTATGACGGACAACTTATTAGTTACTATCAAGATGGAGTAGGTAGTGAATGCGAGAATGTTAAAAACGCCATTATTGGTGATCCTAATTTAGCAATTTCTAGTATAACTAATTATTATAATTTAAATGATACTATAGATATTAGTTATGAAGAGTTATATAACTACCAAGAAGATTTAAATTATAGAGATGCAAATAAAAAAACATTATAGTTTTAATAAACTTTGAGTCAAACTCGAAGTTTTTTTTATAAAAAAAACAAAAAATTAGCAGTTTTCTATTGACACTGCTAAAAAAATATCATATAATTACTTTAGCAGTCATATAATAGCATTGCCAAGGAAGTGATAAAATGCTTACAGAAAGACAAAAAGAAATATTAAAATACATTGTTGAAGAATATATAAAAACAGCTAAACCAGTAAGTTCAAATAAAATATGCAATAAACTAAATTGTTCTTCAGCAACAATTAGAAATGAAATGGTAATTTTAGAAGACTATCATCTTTTAGAGAAAAATCATTTTGCATCAGGACGCCAACCAAGTGAAGAAGGATATCGTTATTATGTAAATAATTTGATGCAACCTAAAAATATGAGTGGCGAAGATATGTTAAAATTACAAACAATTTTTCATAATAGTACTCTTGATTTAAATGATACAATTAAAAAAAGTATTGAGATAGTTTCTGAAATTACTAATTATACTACACTAGTATTAGGTAAAAGTGCCCAAGATAATAGATTGAAAAAAGTAGAAACAATTCCACTAGAAGCTAATAAAGTACTAACTATGGTAATTACTGATAAAGGTTTTGTTGAACATAAAACACTTAATTTACCATTAACAATTTCTACTGAAGAGGTTAAAAAAACAGTTGATTTAATAAATAAATTAGTCGTTGGTACACCACTTGATGAAATAAGTGAGAAATTAGAATATTCAGTAAAACCAATTATCGCTAAATATGTAAAACAACATGAAATATTATATAATACTTTCTATGATGCTTTTAATGAAATAAATCATAAAAATAGTGATGTTCACTTCGCGGGCAAAACTAAATTTTTAAATCAACCAGAATTTAATGATATTGATAAAGTAAAAGATATTTTAAATAAATTTGATAATATTTCTTTTGTAGATAAAATGACTGAAGATGATAATGGAGTAAATATCTATATCGGTAGTGATAGTGATATTTCTGATGATTTATCGATAGTAAAAACAAAATATAATATTGATGGTGATGAAGGAACTATTGCCATTATTGGACCAAAAAGAATGGAATATGATAAAGTTGTTGGATTGCTCGATTATATAAAACAAAATATAGGAGGTCAAGATGAAAACTAAAAAAGAAGATAAAAAGAAAAAAATAGAAAATGAAGAAATAGAAGAAGAAATAACAAATAATGAAGTAGAATTACTTGGTAATAGAATAAAAGAATTAGAAAACAGTTTGCTTCGCAATCAAGCAGAACTTATGAATTATAAAAGAAGACGTGATGAAGAAGTCTCAAAAATGTTAAAATATGCTAATGAAGATATAATAAAACAAATACTACCAATTCTTGATAACTTTGAAAGAGCAATTAATATGGATGATGATAATTTAGAAGATGAAGTATCTAAATTCTTAAGTGGTTTTAAAATGATTTATGCTGATTTAAAAAATGTATTAGACAAATTAGAAGTAAAAGAAATAAATGCCTTAAACACTAAATTTGATCCAACTTATCATCAAGCTGTTTTGCAGGAACATGATGATACTAAAGAAGAAGGTATTATATTAGATGTCATGCAAAAAGGTTATACTTATAAAGATAAAGTAATAAGACCAGCAATGGTTAAAGTAAATAGTTAGGAGATGAGTAATGGATAAAAATAATATAAAACAAATATTATATATAATACTTGCAATTGTTATTGCTATAATTGCTGTTAAATTATTTATTTGGTTATTACCAATAGTTTTAATTATAATAGTAGCTTTTCTAATATATAATTCAATGAAACCAAAAAAGACAACTAAAAGTAATAAAAAAGTAAAAATAATTGATGCTAAAAATGATGATGAATAAATAAAGAATAAAAAGGGAAAACATGCCCTTTATAATTGGGCGAAAAAATAAGAGAAAGGAATGATTTATATGAGTAAAATAATAGGAATAGATTTAGGAACAACAAATAGTTGTGTTGCAATATATGAAGGGGGAGAAGCCAAAGTAATTACTAATGCTGAAGGTAATCGTACTACACCATCAGTAGTAGCATTTAAAAATGGTGAAATGCTAGTGGGATTAAAAGCTAAACACCAAGCAATCATTAACCCAGAAACAATATCTTCAATTAAAAGATTAATGGGAACTAATGAAAAAGTAAAAGCTAATGGCAAAGAATACACTCCAGAAGAAATAAGTGCAATGATTTTAGGAGATTTAAAGAAAACTGCCGAAAATTATCTAGGTGAAAAAGTATCAAAAGCAGTAATTACAGTACCAGCTTACTTTAACGATTCACAAAGACAAGCAACTAAAAATGCTGGTAAAATAGCAGGATTAGAAGTAGAAAGAATAATAAATGAACCAACTGCTGCTGCATTAGCATATGGTCTAGATAAACAAGATACAAACGAAAAAATATTAGTATACGATTTAGGTGGTGGAACATTTGATGTATCTATCCTTGAATTAGGAGACGGTGTATTTGAAGTATTATCAACTAGTGGAAACAACCATTTAGGAGGAGATGACTTTGATAATCGTTTAGTAGATTATATTGTAAAAGAAATTAAAGATAAAGAAAAAGTTGACTTAAAAGATGACAAAATGGCTATGCAACGTATTAAAGAAGCAGCCGAAAAAGCTAAAAAAGATTTAAGTGGTATGACATCAACAAATATATCTTTACCATTTATCGCTCAAGTAGATGGAGCACCAGTTAACTTTGAGATGGATATAACTCGTGCTAAATTCGAAGATTTAATTAAAGATTTAGTAGAATCAACAAAAGAACCAGTAAGAAATGCTTTAAAAGATGCAGGCTTAAGTGCTAAAGATATTAACAAAGTAATATTAGTTGGTGGATCAACACGTATTCCATGTGTACAAGAATTAGTTAAAAAAGAACTAGGACAAGAACCATCTAAAGGAGTAAACCCAGATGAAGTAGTTGCTATGGGAGCAGCAATTCAAGGTGGAGTATTAACAGGTGATGTAAATGATATCGTTTTACTAGATGTAACACCATTATCTTTAGGTATCGAAACTCTAGGTGGAGTAATGACTGTATTAATTGAAAGAAATACAACAATACCAACTTCAAAATCACAAATATTCTCAACTGCTGCTAATAACCAACCAGCTGTAGATATTCATGTATTACAAGGAGAAAGACCAATGGCTGCGGATAATAAGACATTAGGAAACTTCCAACTTACAAATATCCCACCAGCACCACGTGGTGTACCACAAATTGAAGTAACATTCGATATAGATGCTAATGGTATTGTTAATGTTAAAGCTAAAGATTTAGGAACAAATAAAGAACAATCAATAACTATAACAGCAACTAATACATTATCTGATGAAGAAATTGATCGTATGATGAAAGAAGCAGAAGCTAATAAAGAAGCAGATGAGAAGAAAAAACAAGAAGCAGATGCTAAAAATGATGCTGAACAAGTAATCTTTATGACAGAAAATGCTCTAAAAGATTTAGGCGATAAAGTTGATAAGAAAGAAAAAGAAGAAGCAGAAAAACTAATGGATAATTTGAAAAAGGAATTAGAAGGCAATGATATTGATAAAATAAATAAAGCTAAAGATGAATTACTTACTAAAGCAAACGCTCTAGCAAGTAAAGTATATGAGCAAGCTGCTAAAGAAAGCCAAGCAAATAATGAAACTAAAGAAAATACAGATACAAAAGAAGAGAAAAAAGACGATGTAATCGATGCAGAGTTTGAAGAGAAATAAGTTCTAGGTAACTAGGACTTCTCTTATATAATAGAAAGAGGTTATTTATGAATAAAAAAGACTATTATGAAATACTTGGTGTTTCTAAAACAGCAAGCCAAGATGAAATAAAATCAGCCTTTAGAAAGCTAGCAAAAAAATATCATCCGGATGTTTCAAAAGAAGAAAATGCTGCTGAAAAATTTAAAGAAGCCCAAGAAGCATATGCAGTTTTATCTGATGAAGAAAAACGTAGAAAATATGATCAATTTGGACATAGTGCATTTACAAATGCTCAAGGTGGCTTTAGTGGTTTTGATGGCTTTGATTTTGGTAGTATGTCAGATATATTTGATGACATCCTAGGAGGTATGGGCTTTGGATTTTCATCATCTAGAAGTAAAAGCTCCAATGCCCGTCGTGGCGATGATATATTAGAACATATGAATCTAACTTTTGAAGAAGCAGTATTTGGTTGTAAAAAAGATCTAAAAGTAACTTTAGAAGATACATGTAGTGAATGTAATGGTAAGGGTGGCTTTGATGAGACAACATGTAGCCAGTGTCATGGAAGTGGAACCATCACTAGTGAGCAAAGAACAATTTTCGGATCATTCTTAACTAGAACTACTTGTCCAGAATGTCAAGGAAAAGGAAAAACTTACGCTAAAAAATGCAGCAATTGTCGTGGAATAGGTCGTATTAAAACAACTAAAACTATTGAAGTAAATATACCAGCGGGTATCGATGATGGAAATAGACTTCGTCTTGCCCAAAAAGGTGAAGCTGGAATAAATGGTGGTCGTAATGGAGATTTATATATCGAATTTAGTGTTAAAGACCATGAAATATATCAAAGAGAAGACGATGATATATATCTAGATTTACCAATTACAATTCCGGAAGCAGTACTAGGATGTAAAAAAGAAATACCAACTTTATATGGTAAAGTAGATTTAACAATACCTGCAGGTACACAAAGTAATAGTAAATTAAAATTAAGATCAAAAGGAGTAGCCAATGTAAATACTTCTAAAAAAGGAGATATGTATGTTACTATAAAAGTACAAATTCCAACTAAATTAACTAAAGAAGAGAAAAAAGCTTTTGAAAATTTAAATAATGTTATGAAAGAAGATAATTCTTTTCTAAATAAAATAAGAAAGTTCTTAAGAGATTAAAAACTTTCTTTTTATTATAGATTAATATAAAATTATTTGATAAAATAATTAGTAGGTGATTTTATGCAAAGATATTTTGTTAAAAATATAGAAAATAATAAAGTAACTCTATTAGATAGTGATTATCATCATCTAAAAAATGTTATGAGATATAAAGATAATGATAAAATAGAAGTAGTTTATGAGGAAAAATTATATATTGCAAATATTAATAATATAAATAATAATGATATAGAAATAATCAAAACTATAGAAGAAAATAATGAATTAGATATAGATATTACAATTGCTATTGGTTTAGTTAAAGAACAAAAGATGGATTTAATTTTACAAAAGTTAACAGAACTAGGTGTAAAGAAAATTATACCTTTAAAATTAAATAGAAGTATTGTTAAACTAGAAGATAAAAAAATAGATAAAAAATTAGATAGATGGCATAGTATATGCAAAGAAGCAAGTGAACAATCAAAAAGAGATTTAATTCCAAAAATTGAAAAACCAATGACAATAAAAGAGTTAATAAAAGAAGATTACGATCTAAAATTAATTGCAAGTACAAAAGAAGAAAATTTAATCTCTAACTATTTACAAAACATAAAAAAATATGATAAAATTATAGTAGTAATTGGCCCTGAAGGCGGGATTGAACCAAAAGAGGAAGAAGAATTAAATAAAAGTGATTTTATAAGTGTATCTTTTGGTAAATTAATCTTAAGAGTAGAGACAGCTGCAATATATGTAGCAAGTATTATTAATTATAATTGTAGGAAGTGATGTTATGTATGTAATCGATAATTTTGTAAATATTTATAATAATTTAAGTACAATTGAGTTGATAATACTGTGGGTAGTTATTTTTACTTTTATATTATTAATTATTATTTCTATTAGTTTATCGATTAAAAATAAGAAGTTAAAAGAAATTATTAAATTAAAAGAAAATGAACCAAAAGAAATAGTAAAAGAAGTAATTAAAGAAGTTATAAAAGAAGTACCAAAAGTAGAAGAGGTAAAAGAAGAAATAAAAAAACAAGAAGGACCTTATTCTAAAAATGTATTAAAAGATATATCAGCAAGGTATCAAACTTCTCCAATTAATATTGTAAATGATGAAATAAAAATAGATAAATTAGATAAAAAAGAAAATATTTCATTTACTGAAGAAGTAACAAGAAAACTAGAAAACGAATATAAACCACAAACTATAGAACTTACTGATTATGAGAAAAAGCAAGAAGAAGAAGCAATTATCTCATATAAAGAATTATTAAATACAAATAAAGAAAAATTATATAATATAACAGATGAAGAAGAAACTACTGATTTTATT
Source organism: uncultured Bacilli bacterium (assembly GCA_944358825.1). Classification (GTDB taxonomy): domain Bacteria; phylum Bacillota_I; class Bacilli_A; order RF39; family UBA660; genus CALVVX01. The sequence goes on along the minus strand of CALVSA010000002.1, from coordinate 69,372 downwards.
AAGGAATTAAAATCATTTCGTAGTAGTTTATAAGAATAAGAAGGTGTAATAATGAAAATAAATATGTTAACTATAAGTAAATGCGGGGGTCAAATTTATTACTAAAAAATAGTAAAATATTTAATAATAAAACAGTAAAAACAGAAAATAATTCTAAATTTTAGAATCTTTTTCTGTTTTTTTGTTATGTAAAGGAGTAAAAATATGAAAAAGAAAGTAATTATATTAGTTATATCAATAATAGTAGTTTTATTAATTTTATCAACTACTACTTATGCTTTATTTTTTAGAAAAGATAAACTAGAAAATACAGAAAGTTATACTGCGGGTATATTAGATATAGTAATAGAAAATGATGAAGAAGGATTAGGAGAGGTACTAAATCTTACAAATAGTTTGCCTATAACAGATGAAGAGGGAAAGAGTAGTACTCCTTATAGATTTAAAATAACAAATAAAGGTAATTTAGCTTATACTTTTGATTTGTTATTAAATAACACTACTACATCTAATCAAATAAATCCTAATTATATAAAAATAATGGTAGATAATAATGAACCTGTTAGTTTATCTAATCTAGAGAATAATATTATAGCCAGTGATTTAACTCTAAATCCAGGAGAAAGTAAGATAATAAGTATAAGAATATGGTTAGATATAAATACACCAAATACGGAAATTGGTAAGATTTTTAGTGCAAAAATAGTAAGTGATGGAATAAGTAGTGAATATATTAAATCAAAATTAGCTACTGATGTAATAACATCATTACTTGATAGTAATCCAACTACCATGAATAACGATGATCTAGATGGTAATATAAGATATATGGGAGCAGATCCTAATAACTATGTAAGTTTTAATAATGAATTATGGAGAATAATAGGAGTATTTGATGTAAAATCTAGTGAAAATGGCGAAAGTGAAAAGAGATTAAAAATAATAAGAGATGAGAGTATAGGAAAATATGTATGGGATTCAAATGATAGAAACAACTGGTCAACAGCCTCATTAAATACATATTTAAATGGTGAATATTTAAATAGCTTAACAAGTGAAGCAGAGTCTATGATTGGCAACACTTTATGGAATTTAGGTGGAACAAATTCATATACAAGTGCATCTAATGGACTAGCCAGCCACTTTTATAATTATGAAAGAGGAACGACAGTATATTCTGGAAATCCAACCACATGGGTAGGTAAAATAGCCCTAATGTATCCATCAGATTATGGGTATGCAACAAGTGGTGGAACAACAACTAATAGAGCATCATGTTTAGCCAAAGAATTATATAACTGGGATAGCTCAAGTTATAGTGATTGTAAAAACAATGATTATTTATATGATTCATCTAATCGTCAATGGACACTCGCTTCTCACGCTGGTATTTCCTACCGCGTCTTTATCGTTCATAGTATGGGTTATGTTGACCTCAACAATGCTACTAACTCCGGCTCCTCCCGCCCAGTCCTTTATCTAAACTCTAATGTTACAATAACTTCTGGTAATGGAACTTCGAGTTCTCCTTATCAATTAATTAACTAATTACTGTGTAAAAATACAGTTTTTATATTATCAAATTATTGTAAAATAATTGACTTTAAGTATTTATAATTATATAATGAAATAGTAGTTAAGGTGATAATATGAAGTATTTAGATGATTATATTACTTATATAAAGAGTAATAAAAGATATTCTGTATATACTATTAATAATTATTACAAAGATATTATTGATTTTATAAATTATCTAGATAAAGTAGATTATTTGAAAATAAAAGATGAAGATGTAGTTTATTATCTAGAATATTTATATAATCAAAAATATAATAAAAATAGTATTTCTAGAAAATTAAGCTCTCTTCGGAGTTTTTATAATTATTTAGTAAATAATGATATAATTGCTTATAATTATTTTAATAATCATAAAAATCCTAAAAAAGATAAAATACTACCAAAATATATAAAAGATGAAGATTTAGAGTTAATGTTTTCTAAAACTAAAAATATTCGTGATAAATTAATATTAGAATTATTATTTGTAACAGGAATTCGTGTTAGTGAATTAGTTAATATTAAAATAAATGATATTAATTTATATAATCGAGAAATAAAAATATTTGGTAAAGGATCCAAAGAAAGAATAGTTATCTTTTCTACTAATTGTCTAAATAATCTTAATAATTATCTAAAAGAAAGAGATAAAATAAATAAAAAGAATTCTAACTACTTAATACTAAATAAAAATGGTGGTAAAATAAGTACTACCTCGATAAGAAATATATTAAATAAAATAAAATTAATATCAGGTGCTAAAACTAAAATAACACCACATATGTTAAGACATACCTTTGCAACAGATATGTTAAATAATGGTGCAGATTTAGTAAGTGTTAAAAAATTATTAGGACATGAATCACTAGATACAACAAGTATTTATACACATGTTACCAATGAACAAGTAAAAAAAGTATATGAAAATGCTCATCCAAGAGCATAAAGGAAGTGAATTATGGCAAAATTATATTTTAGATATGGACCAATGAATTCTGGTAAATCTAGACAACTTATATCAGTATTTTATAACTACAAAGAAAGAGGAATGCAAACATATATAATGAAACCATCAATAGATACAAAAGGTGATGATAAAATAGTACCAAGAAATTCAGAGACTATGATGGTTGATCATTTAATAACTAAAGAAGATAATTTATTTGAATTAATAAAAAATCAAAATAAAAAAATTAGTTGTATTCTAATAGATGAAGCACAATTTTTAGAAGAACATCATGTAGATGAGCTAACAGATGTAGTAGATTATTTAAATATTCCAGTTATATGTTATGGGTTATTAAAAGATTTTACTTCTCATCTATTCGTGGGCAGTAAAAGATTAGTAGAAACTGCCAATAGTATTGAAGAGATCAAAACTGTATGCTCATGTGGAAATAAAGCAACAGAAGTAATTAGATATGTAAATGGTATAGCAACTGATAAAGGAAAACAAATCGTAATTGATGGAGCAAATGAAGAAATAACATATGATTCTTTATGTAGATTTTGTAAAAAGAAAATATTAAAAAAGGGTGATTAGATGAAAAAATATGTTTATGCTTTTAACGAAGGTAACAAAGATATGCGTGCTTTACTAGGAGGTAAAGGTGCAAATTTAGCAGAAATGACTAATTTAGGCTTGCCAGTTCCTAAAGGATTTACAATAACTACTGAAGCTTGTAGTAATTATTATAAAGAAAACAAAACATTATCAAAATCATTAATTTCAGAAATAGAAGAGAAAATAAAAGAAGTAGAAACAAAAACTAATAAAAAACTAAATGATGATCAAAATCCTTTATTATTATCAGTAAGAAGTGGCGCCAAAGTATCGATGCCAGGAATGATGGATAGTATATTAAATTTAGGTATGAACGATAAAGTAGTAGAAGTTATTTCCAAATTAACTAATAATAAATTCTTTGCCTACGATTCATATCGTCGCTTAATAATGATGTATTCCGATGTTGTAAAAGGATATCCAATTAGTGATTTTGAAGAAGTATTAACAAGAGTAAAAAAAGAAGCGAACGTCAGCAGTGAGACTAAATTATCTGGCGATGATATGGAAAAAATCACATATGAATTTAAAAATATTTATAAAAAATATGCTAATAGAGAATTTCCACAAGATCCAAAAGAACAACTACAAGAAGCAATTTGTGCTGTATTTGAATCATGGAATAATGATAGAGCAATTGCATATAGGAAAATGAATCATATAACAGATTGCTTTGGAACAGCCGTAAATGTTCAAGAAATGGTATATGGAAATATGGGAGATACTAGTGGAACTGGAGTAGCATTTTCTAGAAATCCTGTAACAGGAGAAGATAAACTATATGGAGAATATTTAATAAATGCTCAAGGAGAAGACATTGTATCAGGCTCTAGAACTCCATCTGATATTTCTAAATTAAAAAAAGAAATGCCAAGTATTTATGATGAATTTTTAATGTGTGCTAAAAAATTGGAAAAACACTATGCTAATATGCAAGATATGGAATTTACTATTGAAAATAAAAAATTATATATTTTACAAACAAGAAATGGAAAAAGAACAGCAAAATCCGCAATAAAAATAGCAGTTGATATGTATAAAGAAAAATTAATTACTAAAGAAGAAGCTATATTAATGGTAGATGCTAATACTCTAGATCAACTATTACATAAAACATTTGATGAAGAAAAATTAAAAGAAGCAAAAATAATTGCAGAAGGATTAGCGGCTTCCCCAGGAGCAGCAGTAGGTAAAATATATTTTAATGCCAAAGAAGCAATAATCGCTCATAAAAATGGAGAAGATGTAATACTAGTAAGAAATGAAACATCAGCCGAAGATATAGAAGGAATAAATAGTGCTAATGGAATATTAACAGTTCATGGAGGAAAAACTTCCCATGCTGCAGTTGTGGCAAGAGGAATGGGTAAATGCTGTGTATCTGGAGCAAGTGATGTAATAGTTAATGAAAATAATAAGACAATAACTTTTAAAAATAATTTAACTTTACATGAGAAAGATTATATTTCTCTGGATGGTTCAACAGGATTAGTATATTTAGATAAAATAGATTTAGTAGAACCAAGTATAACCGGTGATTTTAAAACATTTATGTCTTACGTAGAAGAGATAAAAAATCTAGGAGTATATGTAAATGCTGATAATGCTAAAGATGCTAAACAAGCTTTAGCATTTGGAGCGGAAGGCATAGGTCTTTGTCGTAGTGAGCATATGTTTTTTGAAGATAAAAGAATACTTGCTATAAGACAAATGATAATTGCAGATAATGATTTAGATAGAAATAAGGCAATTGCTAAATTACTTGGTTATCAAAAACAAGATTATGAAGAAATATTTAGAGTTATGCAAGATAAACCAGTTACAATCAGATTATTAGATCCACCTCTTCATGAATTTTTACCAAAAACAAAAGAAGATGTTAAAAAATTAGCAGATACCTTAAATGTAACAGTAGCAAAAATTGAAAAAAGAATTGAAGAATTAAGAGAATTTAATCCAATGATGGGACATCGTGGTTGTCGCTTATCTATAACTTATAAAGAAATTGCTATAATGCAAGCCCGTGCAATTATCGAAGCAGCAATTAATGTAAGTAATGACAAAATACAAATAGAACCAGAAATAATGATCCCATTAGTAGGAGATATAAAAGAATTAGAATATGTAAAAAAAGTAGTTGATGATACAGCTAAATTAATAATGAAGAAGAAAAATAAACAAATAAGCTATAAAGTTGGAACAATGATAGAAGTACCAAGAGCAGCCGTTTTATCTAATGAAATAGCCACTAAAGCAGACTTCTTTAGTTATGGAACTAATGATTTAACACAATTAACATTTGGATTTTCTCGCGATGATTCAGAAAAATTCTTAAACGATTATTATAAGAAAAATATATTAAGCTTTAATCCTTTTGAAACCATAGATCAAAAAGGAGTAGGCAAATTAATGCAAATATCAGTTCATTTAGCTAAAAAAGCCAAACCAAATATTAAATTAGGTATTTGTGGTGAACATGGCGGAGAAGTTAAATCAATTGAATTTTGTCAAAAACTAGGATTAAATTATGTATCTTGTTCCACTTATAGAATACCTATAGCCAAATTAGCCGCGGCTCAAGCAACGATACGAAAAAAAGAGAATAATTAGCTATAAGTGATTATAAATATATACTTATTAATATTTTTAGAAAATGTAGAATAACTTCATCATATGATGAAGTTATTTATACTATATTAATTATTAATATAGTATTACGGTATTGTAATATCAAAAAAGAGTAAATAATGGTATAATTGATATAGGAAGTGATAATTTATGAAAACAATTTTAGTCGTTGAAGATGAAAAGACAATTAGAGATGAGTTAAAAGAATTATTAGAAACTTCTGGTTATAATGTAATCTTACTAGAAAAATTTGATAATACTTTAAATGATATTTTAAATACTGAATTTGATTTACTACTTTTAGATATAAATCTTCCAAAAGTAAATGGTGAATTCATTTTAAAAGAAATTAGAAAAACAACTAACGTACCAATTATTATGCTAACAAGTAGAGCAAATGTTACTGATGAAGTATTATCTATGTCTTATGGATCTGATGATTATATAACAAAACCATATAATCCAAATATATTACTCTTAAGAATTGGCAATATTTTTAAAAGAATGGAGAAAAATATTAATGTAATTACTTATGATGATATAAAAGTATATCAAAATAAAGGAATGTTAGTAAAAGATAATAAAGAACTAGATTTAACTAAAAATGAAATGATAATATTTTCTCTTCTTTTAAGAAATAGAGGAAATATCGTAACAAGAGACGAACTTATGACTGAACTTTGGAATAATGAAGAATATGTTAATGAAAATGCCTTAACGGTAAATATTAGTAGATTAAGAGCAAAATTAGAAGACTTTGGTATAGAAAATGCAATTGAAACAAAAAAAGGACAAGGATATAAATTATTATGAAATTTGGAAAATATCTGATAGATAAATATATAGAAATATTAATTGTTATTTTTGGATATATAATAATTCTCATGATGCTATTTGCCTTTAAAGTGCCTAGTCAAGTTATTATTGGTATAACAATAATCTTAATTATTAGCTGTTTTGGTGTAATATTAATTGGATATATAAAAAGAAGAAAATTTTATAATAATTTAATTAATAATGTAGATAAATTAGACAAAAAATATTTAGTTTTAGAAATGTTAAATGAACCATCTTTTTATGATGGGAAAATATTTTATCAAGTTTTATATGAAATAAATAAATCAATGAACGAAAATGTAAAACAATATGAAATTAGCTTAATAGACTTTAAAGAATATATTGAACTTTGGATTCATGAAATAAAATTACCTATATCTAGTTTAACCCTGATGAATCACAATCAAAAAAATAAGCTCTATAAAAGATATGAAGAACAAATTAGAAAAATAGATAGTTATGTAGATCAAATATTATATTTTGTAAGAAGTGAAAATGCCGAAAAAGATTATTTGATTAAAGAGACTAATTTAAAAAAAATTATAAATAATGTCGCTATGAAAAATAAAGATGATTTACTTGCAAATAATATCAGTTTAAATGTAGAAGTTAATGATGAGATGGTACTTACTGATTCTAAATGGTTAGAATTTATTATTAATCAAATTATAAGTAATAGTATTAAATATACTAGAGATGATGTAGACAGTATTATTAAATTAAAGACAGAAGAACACTCAAAACAAATAGATCTACATATTTATGATAATGGTATTGGAATACCTGCTAAAGATATAAAAAGAGTTTTTGAAAAAACATTTACAGGAGAAAATGGAAGAAATAGATCAAAAACAACAGGAATGGGATTATATATAGTTAAAAGATTATGCGAAAAATTAGGACATAAAATTGTTGTTAAATCAGTTCAAAATGAATATACAGATGTTATAATATCATTTTCTAAAAATGATTTTTATAAAATAAAAAACTAATAATTTTAACTATTACAAAATTGTAATGTAGTGTAATATTAAAATAACGACAAAGTTCTTTTTTTATCGTAAAATTTAAGCATGAAAGGAGAAATTATATGGAAAGTATTTTAAAAATTAATAATATTGAAAAATATTATGGTAGTAAATCAAGTCTTACAAAAGCTATAAATAATATATCTTTTGAAGTAGAAAAAGGTGAATTTGTTGCCATAATGGGCGCAAGTGGTAGCGGTAAAACAACACTACTAAATTGTATTTCTACAATCGATAGAGTTACAAGTGGACATATCTTTGTAGATGGACAAGATATTACTAAATTAAAAGGTAATAGTCTTAATAAATTTAGAAGAGAAGAATTAGGATTTATTTTTCAAGACTTTAATTTACTTGATACCTTGAATGCTTATGAAAATATTGCTCTAGCTTTATCTATTCAAAATGTAGGCTTTAATGAAATCGCTAAAAGAGTTGATAAAGTCGCTAAAGAGTTAGATATTAAAGATGTTTTGAAAAAGTATCCATATCAAATGAGTGGCGGACAAAAACAAAGAGTTGCCTCTGCTAGAGCAATTATTACTAATCCTAAACTCGTTTTAGCAGATGAACCAACTGGTGCACTAGATTCTAAATCAGCTAAAATGCTATTAGAGAGATTCGATTATTTAAATAAAGAACTTAAGGCCACAATTTTAATGGTTACTCATGATGCTTTTACAGCTAGTTATGCAACACGTGTAATTTTTATCAAGGATGGTAAAATTTTTAATGAATTACATAAAGGTGATGATTCAAGAAAAGAATTTTTTGATAAAATTATTGATGTTGTAACCCTATTAGGTGGAGATTTAAACGATGCTCTTTAAGCTATCATTAAAAAATATTGCTAGAAGTATAAAAGATTATGCCATCTACTTTTTTACTTTAATATTAGGTGTGGCAATATTTTATATATTTAATGCGATTGAAAGTCAAACTGTTATGATGAATGTATCATCATCAACTTATGAGATTATTGATCTTATGAATAGTATGTTATCTGGTGTAAGTGTCTTTGTTGCAAGTGTATTAGGATTTTTAATTATTTATGCCAATAGATTTTTGATGAAAAGAAGAAATAAAGAGTTTGGTATATATTTAACTTTAGGTATGAGTAAAAGAAAAATATCATTAATATTATTCTTTGAAACATTAATTATTGGATGTATATCATTAATTGTAGGTCTAGTGCTTGGAACAGCATTATCACAAGTTATGAGCTTACTTGTTGCAAATATGTTTGAAGCTAAGATGACTGAATTTGAATTTATCTTCTCATCATCAGCTTGCATAAAAACACTTATATATTTTAGTGTAATGTATGTACTTGTTATGATTTTTAACACATATAATGTAAGTCGTTGTAAGCTAATTGACTTACTAAATGCCAATAAAAAATCAGAACAAATTAAGTTGAAAAATCCATGGCTTTGTATCATTGTATTTATAATTTCAGTTTGCGCATTAGCGTACGCTTACTTTTGTGTAACAACTGGTGCAACTGATATGCAAACAGCTGATAAAATATTAATTCCAATTGCTATAGGAGCATTATCGACATTTTTTATTTTCTGGTCTTTATCAGGATTATTATTGAAAATATTTATGAATATGAAAAATGTCTACTATAAAGGATTAAATAGTTTTACATTAAGACAATTTAGTAGTAAAATTAATACAACAGTATTTTCAATGACTGTTATATGTTTAATGCTATTTTTTACAATTTGTGTATTATCAAGTGCAATTTCTATAAGAAATTCTATGACAAGTAATTTAACAACTATGGTACCTGCTGATATACAACTTGATAAAAAGTTAGATTTAGAAGAAAATAATGAATATTCAAAAAATATTATAGAAGATTCAAAAGTCTCTATAAAAGAAAGCTTAAATAGATTAGGCTTTGATGTAGATAAATATTTTAAAGACATAGTTGAAGTTAATTTATATGCAACTAATGATATTTTAATAAGAGATACTTTAGGTAGTTCTTACGAAGAGATAGCTAAACAGTTTCCGTATTTAAACTATGATAGTGCTGAGACTTTTATCAAAGTAAGCGATTATAATAAAATAGCTAAATTATATGGATTAGACCAAGTTCATCTAAATAATAATGAATATATAATTATAGCTGATTTTGATTCTTGGGTTAATATTAGAAATCAAAGCTTAAAAAATAATACTTCAATTACTTTAAATGATGTTACATTAACTCCAAAATATGATGAATGTGTAAATGGATTTATTTATATGACAAGTAGCCATATAAATACAGGAGTATTTGTTGTTCCAGATAATGCAGTTAATAACATTGAAAAAGAAACTGGAATAATGGTTGCTAATTATAATGCTAATACGGATGAAGAAAAACAAGAAATAGAAGATATGATAATTGCAACTGAAAATAGTCCTTATGCATCAAGTACTACTATAGAAGCAAGTACCAAAATATCTTTATATGAATCTAGTATTGGACTTGGAGCCATGATTACTTTCATTGGATTATATTTAGGTATCATATTCTTAATTGCCAGTGCAGCAATTTTAGCGTTAAAAGAATTATCAGAATCTACTGATAATAAAGAGAGATTTAATATGTTAAGAAAGATTGGTACAGATGAGAAAATGCTTAATAAAGCACTATTTAGACAAATTGGAATATTTTTCTTATTCCCACTTATATTAGCAATTATTCATTCTATTTTTGGAATTAAATTTTGTGCATATTTATTAGAAACTTTCGGTAAAGACGAATTAATAAAATCAATTATAGTAACTGCAGGAGTTATCGTATTTATCTATGGTGGATATTTCTTAATTACTTATTTATGTAGTAAAAACATTATAAAGGAGAGATAAATGATGGTTGGAAATTATAATTTAAATGCTGTTTTAAAAAACATTAATAATAAAAAGAAATTAGTATATTTTACTACTATTTTATGGGATATTTAGAACCAATAAAAACAGCAGTAATTATATTTCCAATCATATCATTTATATTTACTATCCCTTTTATACTACATCAATATCATAAATATGGATCTATAAATAAATTTAGAGTTTTAATAATATATTCATTTATACTTTATCTAATCACAATATATTTTCTAGTAATACTCCCACTTCCTAGTAGGGAAGAAGTAGCAAATATGACAGGAAAAGCACTTCAATTAACTCCATTTTCCTTTATTTCTAATATTGCTAGAGAAACTAATTTTTCTATAACAGATCCTTCCACTTATATACCTACATTATGTCATCCAATTGTTTATACCTTTGTTTTTAATATTGTAATGACAATTCCATTTGGAATGTATTTGAGATATTACTATAAATGTAGTTTAAAAAAGACATTTATATTGACATTATTACTTTCATTATTTTTTGAAATCACACAACTTACTGGTCTTTATGGAATATATCCAAAAGCATATAGACTCTTTGATGTAGATGATTTAATAACAAATACTCTAGGAGGTCTTATAGGCTACTTTATAATGGGAATAGTAGATAATTTTCTACCAACACGTGATGAGATAGATGAAGATACATTTGAAGAAGGTAAGAAAGTATCAGGTTTTAGAAGAATGACTTTATTTTTTCTAGATTGTTTTGTATACTTCTTTTTATTGATGATAGTTTCAATGTTTTCTAAAACATTATTAACAACAGTAGTAGTTTTCATAATATATTATGTATTAATTCCTTGTTTTTGGAATGGTAAAACAATTGCTAGTAACTTTTTAAATATTAGACTTAGTTTTCCTAATATGAAGTTTATAAGATTAATTTTTAAAAATATATTTAATTACTTTTACTATTTCATATTACCAATTTTAATATTAATAGCCGGTATAATGGTAGTAAATACTCTAAACTTATCAGAATTATATTCTATATGGATATATTTTATATGTTTTATAATTATTATAATTTTTTATCTTACTAATATGTTTTTGTTATTAAAAAATGGAAAAATTTATTATGATAAAGTATTTAAAATTACTTATGTAAGTACTATAGATGAAGTGAAAAATAAAGATATTAAAATAAAATAGCACAAAAGTGCTATTTTAATTCACGTTTAATTAATTTTGCATGAACAACAGTTTTTCTATCATCATCATAACAAGTAGATAAAGTAATTATTCTATCACTAGCGGACAAATTAGTATCAAAATCATATCTACTACGTGATTTCATTGTTTCTAAAAAAGTTAAATATTCCTCATCACTATTAAAATTAGTAGTAATATAATAACTTTCAGTCTCAATTACATAAACTGAAAATATTTGCCATAAACTATTTTCTTTTTCATTTGAAATTCTAATAATATGATTATCCTTATTTTCATACCATTCTGGTTTAAGTGTTTTACTTAAACTACCAAACATAGTTTTATCCAATCTACTATGAGCATATATAATAGTGTTTTTATCACTAAATGAAGAATCATTACGATAATCTAAAAATACCCATCCGGCCTCATTATAAGACTTATCATAAGAATGATCTAAATAAAAATCATTATCGGAAGTTTGCACAATTGGATAATTAATATTAGTATTATTAACATTAATCCATGCAACAGTATCAGAATTTTTCTTTTTTAGTTCGCTAAAATCAACATTAATAAGCGGAAAAGATATATAATACCAATAATCACTATTTTGATCAGTAGGTTCATTAATTAATTCTGTGTTTTCATTATCTTCAATCTCATCAACTTCAGCAATTGTATCAACTTCATCTTTAATACCTTTAGATTTATTGTTATCAAGTTGCCATAATATTATTTTTCCTATAGAAATAAATACTGTACTAAGTAGAATAGTTGCAATAACTACCCATACCCATAGTTTAACTCTTCTTCTTTTTTTTACTACCTGTTTTTTATTACTCATGTATATCACCATCATAATTATATCAAAAATTAACTATTTATGCAATTTAAAATAATTTAACGATTGTTTGTTAGAACACATGTTTATGTTTTTTGTAAAAAAGTGTTGACAAACAAGGAAAAAAGTGCTATAATTTATATACACTGGTTGAATAATAGATGGAAAAAAGGGGGTATTTTAAATGAAAAATGCTTATGTTATTGAATATTTAAATGAAAATGAATTTAGAAAAAAGGAAAGATCTATTAAGAAGTATAATATGCTTGCTTACAAAAAAATGATGTTTGATTATTATCCTTCTTTTAGAGACGGTGAATTTAAGGGGGTTGCCGTTTCTAAAAACACTAAAGATGGAATTACAAAATATGAATTAAAATTACCAACTGATGAGATGTTTTCTAAAGTTCATGGAGACATAGTATTACATTATACAGTATACGCTAATCAAAAGATAGTTATGTTAGATACAATTACACCAGAAGAAATATTAACAGAAGGACACCAAAGAGAACTTACTACTTATAAAGGAGTAATGGTATCTAAAAGTCATGCTGAAAAAGATATATTTAAAATTAATTTATTAAACATGATTGAAAAATAGGATTTTTCCTATTTTTTTTACAAAAACTAAAAAATAGACTGTCATTTTTGAAAAAATATGATATAATGTAATACGAACGTGAATATTAAGAGGTGAACAATGAATCATTTTCAAAAAGATTGTGAGTATAATAAAATAATAAATCATGTCTTAACAAATGAAGAATTTTTAAAAATAAATAATTGTCGTCATCATGGAATTACTAGATTAGAACACTCATTACGAGTTTCTTATTTTTCTTATAAAATAAGTAAAAAATTAAAGTTAAATTACAAAGAAACAGCAGTTGCTAGCCTATTACATGACTTTTTTACAGATGATCAATTAACAAAAAAAGAGCATAGCTTAAGTGCATTTACTCATCCTAAAAAGTGTTTAAAAAATGCAAACAAATACTTTGTTTTATCTGATATGCAAAAAGATATAATTTATTCGCATATGTTTCCGTTAATACCTACTAGACCCCCTAAATATTTAGAAAGTTGGCTAGTTAGTATGGTAGATAAAGTAGTTGCAGCCTATGAGTTTATTTTATCTTATCATAAATTATGTTTCTTAAAACTTGAAAATATTGCTGCTGTATTGATGCTTGTATTAGTAAGATTTTAGCATCTGTCCTCGTAGCTCAGTAGGATAGAGCAATCGCCTCCTAAGCGATAGGTCGTTGGTTCAATTCCAATCGGGGACGCCATTTTTGTGTTAATTCAACTGATTTAGATACTATAAACTAAATCAGTTTTATTTTGCAAATGTTAGGAGGTGTAAATATGTCAGTTTTTAAAATAGAAAAAAATAATAACTATACTGTTATGTCTAATTATCACTTAAGAGATAAAAATTTATCGTATAAAGCTAAAGGGTTATTATCGTTTATGTTAAGTTTGCCAGAAGATTGGGATTATTCTTTGGCAGGTCTTTGCTCTATAAGTAAAGAGGGTAGAGATGGAATTAGATCCATACTAAAGGAATTGCAAGAGTATCATTATTTAGAAATAGAAAAAGTTAGAGGTTCCCCCAAGACCTACTAAATGTAAGCATTATTATTTTTACTTTAATGATGAAGAGTTTGGTTTAATGTTTCTAAAAATCCAAACTTGGTTTCCTTATAATGTCCAAATTTATATCAATGGAAGAGAATATTTATCTAAATTACTTGATAAGAATAATATTAAATATGAAATGTATAACAATTCTTTTTCATATATTGAAGATTTTGAAAAATCTCAAAAACTTGCAGATAGTATTTTGAATAAAAAAATATCTGATTCTTTTGATGGATTAGTTGAGAAGATAAATATTCATTTACCTAAAATTAGAAACATATTTAATCATTCATATTACTGGTGTATTGATCAATGTGAGTTTGCAACTGATATTAATTTTAAAAGTCGTGAAGACTTAAGTTTATTTTATAAGACACTGGTTGAAACTACATACTTTACATTTAGTAGTGAAGATATATATTCTTTCTTTGGTAGAAATGTGAATTATATTAATACTTTAAAAAAAGGAGAAATTGTTTCCGATTTAAGAAACAGGTATCAAGGTTACCGAATAAAATTTAAGATTAATAATAATCAAATCAAAATGTATGATAAAGGAAACAATTTAAGGATTGAAGTTACTATCAATAATCCTAAGGATTTTAAAGTGTTGAAAACTAAAGAAAATGATGAAACTGGAGAAATTGTAGAAACAAAACAATGGGTTCCTATGGGAAAAAGTATTGCAAATTTATATCGATATGTAGAAATAAGTAAAAACATTATAAAAAGATATATAGAAGCATTACCTGATATTAATATTGATGAAGTTCCTTTAAAGGAAATTGAAAGGATATCTAAAAGAGCAGAAATTAATAATAAAGTTTATTCTGGAATTAATATTTTAAATGAACAAAATTTAAAAATATTTTCTGAAATATCTAAAGGCGAATACTTAATTAATGGTTTTACTAACAAAATGATTAGAAAAAATATTTTTGAAAATAGTGAAGATAAGAAAACTATTAACAAGACTACTAGACTGTTATCAAAATTAAAAGCCCATGGACTTATTAAAAAAGTAGCCAATAAGAATAAATATTATTTGACTACTTCTGGTAGAAAGATTATTAATAGTATTCTAATTTATACTAAAAAAACATTATTAACTTAATAATCACATAATACTTTTTATGGGGTAAGGGGCTTTATTGCCTTTTTATGACTTTTGTGAAAAAACTTGTTTTTTATTTAAGTTTTTATAATGCAATAGCATAATGCAATAGCATATTTCCTTTCGCGTTTCTTATAATAAGACAAAAAAATAAAAAGATAGGTTTTTCAACTATCTCATTAATCACAATATCTTAATCTTCCGATCTATTTTAACCTAATGCTACATCCAAGATCATCATTAAGATAAACCCGCACGCAAATCCTATCGTTCCCAAATTTGAATGTTTGCCAACCTGTGATTCTGGTATTAATTCTTCTACAACTACATATATCATAGCTCCTGCTGCAAATGATAATAAATAAGGTAAAATTGGAACTACTAATGAAGTTAGTAAAATAGTAAGTCCTCCAAATATAGGTTCAACTATACCTGATAATGTACCATATATAAATGACTTACTTTTAGTATTTCCTTCTTCTTTTAATGGCATTGATATAATCGCACCCTCTGGGAAGTTTTGAATTGCAATTCCTATTGATAAAGCAATTGCTCCCATCACGGTAATCGTACTATTACCACTAATTGCTCCAGCTAAAGCAACTCCAACAGCCATACCTTCTGGAATGTTATGAAGTGTTACAGCTAATACCATCATTGCAGATTTTCCTAATTTAGATTTTAATCCTTCTGGTTCTTTGCTTTTAATATGTAAATGGGGAATTATATTATCTAATATTAATAAGAATACAATTCCTAAAATGAATCCCACGGTTGCTGGTAACCAAGCTATTATATTTTGCTCTTTTGCCATATCAATTGATGGAATAAGTAATGACCAGACGGAAGCAGCTACCATAACACCAGAAGCAAAACCTAATAATACTTTTTCGACCTTTTTATTTAATTTGTTTTTCATTAGGAATACCATTGCAGCTCCTAATGTGGTTCCAACAAAAGGTATCAATAATCCCAATAATATATTCATATTATTCATCTCCATATTTTAATTGTATCATTTTAACCATATGAAGTTTATCTGAAATAACCATATATAGTTTTGTTTTAAATTTAAATTTACTTTTATTTTCGGTAAAATCATAAAAATCATGTTCATCAATTAATTTGCAATTATTTCCAATTTCATTAATTAATTCTTTTCCTTTTTCTACATAGAAATACATTGTTGCATCTTCTTTTCCTAATTGTTTCATATATTTTTTTGTTCTCTTCATTCCACTTTTAGAAACAGTATCAAATAATATTTCTACATTACCTAATAATTTTACTTTTCTTAAAAAATCTATTATTTGATCTTTAGGAAAATAATAGAACACTCCACTTGCAATTATTAAATATGGACCTTTTGCTATTTTTTTAACATCTTCAATCCAACTATAATCAAGTAATGATTTAGTTAGTATAATATCTCTTTTATTCTTGCCAAAAACTTTTTCTCTCATTGATGTTACTTCTTCTAAATCCATTTCAATAAATATACATTTACCATTATCATTTCTATAGAATGTTGTTTCCATTCCACATCCAACATTTATAATTGTTCCATTAGGATTCTTTGATAAGAATTTTTTGATATAAATATCCATATTTTTACTTCTAATAGCACTAGCCATTAAAGTATATTCTGTTTCTCTTTCTAAATTCATATATTCTTCTGGTAACTCTTTTGCTATTTCCAATGCTTTTTCATCTTTAAAAGTATCTGGAAAAGTTCTACTGCAAAAGACTCTTCCTCTCATTGGAACAAACAATGTTTCTTCTAAAGTATCTAGATTTAATTTTTCCATAAATATCATCTCCTAAATATGAATAACATTTCATATATCTAATTGTACCAAATTTCTAACGAAAAGTCTTTATTTTCTGGCAAAAAAATATTGCAAAATAAAATGTGTTGGTTTATTATAATTTCCGACCAAGGAGATTAATAAATCCAACACACTTAATATTATACACAAAAATATTAATTTGAAAAGATTTTTTTCTCTCTTTGGTCAAAAGGAGGGAGTTTTTTTATGAATAATGAAAAAAATAAATATGAAATTTAATGGAGGGTGGAAAAATGCAAGAAAAAGTAGATAAATATATTTATTATGTTTCTGAAAACAGATATAGGGTAAAGTTTTTAAAAGTAGATAAGACACGTAATATTCGAATTAGTTTTGATCAATATATTAATGGTAGTTTAGATGAGGCCAGAAATTTAAGAGATAATAAATTAAAAGAAAATGGATTATGTTTAGAAACTGAAAAGAAGAAAACTTATTTCTTTGCTGAATTTGATGCAAAGGAAAAAAAGCAAACTAAAACTAATCCAACAAAACCACGGGCAACAGTATCAGGGAAAGATACTAAAAAAGTAGATAAATACTTATATGAGATTGAAAAAGGGAAAAAATATAGGATATTTATTAGAAAGGGTGGCTAAAATGGTCAAAAGGGAGAATACTATTCAAAAGTATTTGAAGGGACTTTAGCACAGGCTAAAAAGGAAAGGGATAAGAGATTAGCAGAGCTAAAATTAAAAAATGGGAAAAGTGATAAAGGGAATATTAGATTTATTGATTTTGTAAGAATTTATTATAAAGAATATGCAGAAGTGGAGTTAAGTCCTACAACTGTTGCAAGTGGTAAGAGTTCATTAAGAACATATATATTGCCAGAGATTGCTAATTATCCTTTAAATAAAATTGATGTATTAGTAATTCAAAAAATTATTAACAATTTAAAAGATAGAGATAAAGAAAGAAAAGAAAAAGATGGTAGTGTAAAAAAATTATCTGAAACAACTGTTAATGGGGTATATAGACTTTTGAGGAAGATTCTTAATAAAGCAGTTGCTTGGGACTATATTGAAACTAATCCTGTGTTAAAAGTAAAGACACCCGAGGTTTCTAAAAAAGAAAAGCAGTCCTACAATCGAGAAGAATTAATGAAAATATTAGATTTATTGAAAGAAGAAGGGTTATTAATTGAAACTATGTTTACAATTTCAATATGCACAGGGTTAAGAAGAGGAGAAATACTTGGCTTACACATTGATGACATTGATTTTATAAACAATTCAATTTCAGTAAAACGAGCAGTCGTTTGAGATAAGGAAAAACAAAAAATAGTTGAAAAAGATACTAAAACAAAAAATAGTGTTAGAAATGTCCCAATACCATTATTTTGCACAGAAATTATTAGAGAATATTTTAAGTTAAGAGATAGGATTATTCAAAGGTTTAAAAGAAAATTTGATAATTATAATCCACCGGAAAATCTGTTTTTAAGCAAATATGGGGGAATAATGTTCCCTGATTCTGTTTCTAGTAAATGGTTAGATTTTAGAAAAAGACATCCAGAAATAAGAAATGTATCGTTACATGGATTAAGACATAGTTATTGTACTATGCAAATGAATGAAAATCCAAACTTATCTCCAGCTGATGTTCAAAAGTTAATGGGACATTCACAACTATCTACTACTTTTATCTATACACATTCAAATGAAGATAAAACACTAGATGCAATTTCTGTATTTGATAAATATTATAATGCAAAGGGAGAAGTTAAAACTACTTTTAATCAAATGCTTTCTTTATATACAGGAATTAATTTTGCTCCTACAAAAGAAATAGATGATTTACTCAAATATGCAGTTAATAATGCTGATGAGGATAGGGAAAACAAGTTGTCTAAAATTCAGAAATATTTTGATAATAGATATCCTATATTTAAAAAAATAAATGTAGAAGAAATTGACTTTAATAATGTGTGGGATAAGTTAGAATATTATAAAGAAAAATATGGTAATGAATATATATTAATTCCACTTCCATGAATTATATAGTTGTTGTTATTATAGAAAAAAATTGTTATAATATTGATGAGAAATGGGAGTTCTTGAGGCGAAGAACTAATTAGGACAGAATTTCAAAGTTAGATGTCGCGATTTTGTCGCAACAATTAAATAGTTATATTTAAAATTATTTAAAATCTACACTTTGTATTGAAAATTAAATTTTAAAAATATCGCGGTTTTGTTAGAAAAAACAAGGGTTTTGAAAAAAACGGATTGATTTTGAAATTTAAAACTCTTCTCTCCTAAGGAGTTGTTTAAAATAAAGGAAAATGTATTAGAAACCTTTATTTTACGAGGAAGGACAGGTTTTAAAGAAATAAGATAGTCGCAAAATAGTCGCGAAAAATTGTCTTTATCTTTAAAAAAAACAATGAAAATTTGAAAAAATAACCTTGATTTTGATATTAATATTTTAAAATTAAGGTATATGTCCCTGTAGCATAATAGGAAAATGCCTTCGCCTCATAAGCGATAGGTCGTTGGTTCAATTCCAATCGGGGACGCCATAAGAATATGAAAGACTTACCAAAAGTCTTTTTTGTTATTATTAGTATGCAAACAAGATAATTTACATAAAATAAAAAAGGGAAGACTTAACTTCAGATAGTTGAGTACTTGCCCATATAAATGGTTAAGCACTTAATCTATGAGATTGAGTGCTATTTTTCTTATATAGGTTACATTTTACCAATGTAAAAAGTAAGTCAATTAATAAGAAGATAATGATGATTAAAGATAGAATTAAAAAATTATACATAGAAATCTTTTTAAAACAAGTGAGTACACTTAAAAAAGTGCTAAAATAATTAACTTTTATGTCTAGCTTTATCTTAAACTTCATCCATAATATGTTAATCTAATTAATTGATCTTATTATTCTATAGTAAATTCAGCAGAAACATAAAATTTTGACTCTTGAGTATCAAAATATACTTCCTTGATTATTCTATATTCTCCAGGTGCTAATTTTCCATATCCATGTTCCCAGTTTAACTCAATTTCTTTGTTAGAATTGTGCTCTACTTGAAAAAGTGGGAGATTAAAATCTATTTCAACATTAATCTTGTGCCACTCATCATCTTTTTTTATTTCTATTTCATAAATTGCATCATAATAAAGTAATTTATCACTATCATTTGTTAAAATCAATGTCGCACCAGTATTTTTTAATGTTTGATCTTTAATAGATAATGAAACATCATTATTACTAGTTTTAATATTTGATACACCACCTACATTAAAATCATTGCTTGTTTTACATCCACTAATCCCAAATAACATAATTCCAAATAATAAAATAGTCAATATTGTTTTTTTCATAAGCTCCTCCTTACCATAAGAATAGCATATATTAAATAAAAAAACAAGATATAATATGGTATAATTAACCTATATTTAATACTTATAATAAATGAAAAAATAAAACCCTTGAAATATTTCCTGTAATAAAAAACTTCTACATTATAAAATAATATTGTGAAAGGAGAGAGATTATGAACCAAGAAAAAATCGGAAAATTCATTGCAAAGTGCAGAAAAGATAAACACATGACTCAACAAGAATTAGCAGAAAAATTAGGAGTATCAGATCGTACAGTTGGAAACTGGGAAAATGGCAGAAATATGCCGGATTTATCATTATTTAAACCTTTATGTAAAGAATTTAATATTTCTTTAAATGATTTAATGAGTGGAGAGATAGTAGAAGAAAAAGAATACCAAGAAAAATTAGAAGAAAATATAATTAATACAATAGATTATACTAATACAAAAATTAAAAACCACAATAATTTTATAGGTTTAATATTAATAATATTTGGAGTCTTAATTTCAATTACTGCTGTTGCAATATTTCCTAGTGAAAGTAGTTGGGGGAGTATATATTCTGTTTTTGGAGTAATAATTTCCTTAATCGGTATAAGTAAGTTTACAAAACGATTAACATATCCCAAACGATTAATATGTAATTTTGGTTATTTTATCATATTTATACTAATATTAATGATAATAGATTACATAGGAGTTGTTAATATTCATCAAGCACCAAGATTTTCATTAATAAAAGTATCAGGAGAAAATGTTATTTATTATGATACACCATTTTATGATGTAATAAGATGCAATGTAAATAAAGATAATGAAACATTTAGAGTAATTAAAAATCAAAAATATGATAAAGATAAGATAGATGATTTTTGTAAATAACAAAGCATAATTTATAAAGCCAATCAATTATTAAAAAATGTAAAATATATAATAATAAATAACAAAACTATTGATAAAGAATAATTAAGATGTTAAAATATAAATACATAGGAGTAAATTGCTAAAATTAGTGAAAGGAAGATGAAAATGAAAAAAGTATTACTTATCGCAGGGGTTTTGTTATTACTAGTAGGTTGCGGTGAAAAAGAAGAAAATACAACCACTCATAAATATGATTTTACGGTAACACCAATGGATGATTGCGTAGCAGAAGCAAGAGAATATTATCAAGAAGGTGAAATAACAATTTATGGAGTATGTGTTAATGATATTAACGTAACTGATGAACAAGGGAATCAAAAAAGTTTAAAAGAACATATGGACAGCGATGATAAAGCAATTGACGCAAATATAATGGAAATAACTTCATCACTACAACTAACATCAGTATTAGATGATGGTGGTACAAGAATTTATAAAAACGATAATATAACTGTTATTCGCTGTGGTACGACAGAGGGCAATAATGATGTTTATATCGGAAATAGTGACTTAAATTATCAGAGAAATTTCTGTAAATAATGCAAGAGAATATTAATTCTATATTCTCTTATTTATTATTAAAAAATAAATATTTTATGTAACCTATAAAATATGACGAATATGAAAAAAACTCATATGATAAGAGAAGATAACAATAAATATTAATTATATAATTAGCATATAGAGTATGAATATTAAAAAGGTATAAACATGAAATATTTAAAGATACTTATTGCAATTTTTGCAGTTACCTGCATTACTTCTACAATGAGTGTATTTGCAGGTGGCGGACATTACAGTTTTAATGTTCCTGGATTTAATGGACATGTTCAAACAGACTTAAGACCAAGTACTGATAAACTTCTTATGAAAGAAGAAGTTCTTTCAAATGTCGTTGTAAGCCCAGCAAATGATACACTAGATGTAATCTTAAAAAACGAATATAATCTTCCAGTTGGCCCGTGGAGAGAAATTCAAAATGGAAAAAAACATTTTTCAATGGACGTGATGAAATATTACCGGCACCTTATTATTTGTATATAGATTCGCGTTGGAATTATACAAAAACAACTTATACTAGTTTTGATTGGAGTTATTAATAGAAAATAATATTCATACTCTTGCTTTATTTGGAGGTAATCATGATATTAAAAAAATACAAAACATCAATTATTGTTTTTTTGCTTTTATTAATTATTGCTATTATTAATTATATCACAGCAATATATACACCATTTGGAGTAATGGATATAACTAAAGTAAGTAGTTATTCCTTTTGGTTTTACACTATGAATCATGGAATAGGTAGTGCAATCGGCTTTTTGTCTCAAATAATTATTCCTTTTGTATGTGTCTATTCCTTTTTTAAAATAATAAATTCTGGTTTTATAGAAAGTATAATTACTAAAATAACATATAAAAAGTTTATGACCAAAAGTATGTTAACTTGCTATAAAAAAGCTTTATTATTATTTCCATTATTCTCTTTAATAATATTTATAATAGCATCAATTTTCTTTAGCCCCGAAATTAATGAAACAGGACTTCATATACATAATTTTCCAAGTGTTGATAATCCTTTTGTCCATGTAATATTTTCATTGATATCAATTAGTTTATATAGTTTTACAATTACTAGTATTGCTATTATATTATCACGCTTTTTTAAAAAGTTTTATCTAGTATTAGGATTAACACTTATGATAGTATTTCTAATTGCATTTATTGAAGGAAGTTTAATATCAAATATATTATATAGTATAACTAATAATGATATGTTTTATAACATTAATATATATGATGATTACTTCTGTGCTCGTGGAAATTATTTTGTAAATATATTTTTTGGAATTATTAGAAATATAATATTAGGATTAATAATTTATATAACATACAAAGATAAAGAAAAAGTGGTGCTAAAATGAGTAGTAAATATATTTATAATTTATCTAGTAATAAACTAGTATTATTTATAATTTTCTACTATGGAATTGGAGCTTATATATTTTCAAATTATTATATAAATTTTGATTATATAAATAAATTTTTAAATACATTTTTTAATACTAATTTTAATCTTATATTCACTTTACCATCATTTATTTTAATAACCTCATATTTATTTAAACAACTAAATAATAATAACTTAATAATTAGATTTAAAAATAGAAAACGCTATCTTATGTTTATGCTAAAGACAGTTTTTAAAGTAAATAGTATTATATACATATTATTACTATTACTAACATTAATAATGTGTAATATAACTTCTCATCTAGGTCTAGATTTAGCAAACTTTTATCTATTAATATTAGCTATTATTAAGATGTGGGTATGGTTAATCATATTTTCATTTATTATTCTAAGTTTTTATCTTTTCTTTAAAAAAAGTAAAATTGCTAATTTAGCTAGTTTTATATTAATAGCAATATTATATTTTTCTAAATATTTATTAGGTATAATACCATATATAGAATTTATTTTACCAAATATTTATTTATATGATACAAACCAAGTATTTAATACAATTACAAGTAATATTATATTTAGTAGTATATATTTTTTAATTATATTACTAATAACAATAATAATATTAAATAAAATTATAAATAAAAAAGAATTTTATCAAGAAAGCGAGGAAGAATAATGATTAAATTAGAAAAAGTATCAAAAGAAATAGACAAAACTATAGTATTAAAAGATATAACATATACATTTAAAAAAGGAAAAACTTATGCTTTAATTGGAAGAAATGGCAGTGGAAAAACCATGCTTCTTCGCTTGCTTTGTAATTTAATTAAACCAACAAGTGGAACTATATTAATAAATGATAAAAAAATGGATGAAGAATTTTATAAATATAACTTTGGAGTTTTAATAGAAAAACCTAAATTTTTAAACGAATTAACAGGTTATGAAAACTTGGAATTATTAGCGAGCATCAAAAAAATAATAACTAAAAAGGACATATTAGATATATTAGATAAAGTTTGCTTGTTAGAAGAAAAAGATAAAAAATATTCTAAATACTCTTTAGGTATGAAACAAAAACTAGCTCTTGCTCAAGCCTTAATGGAAAAACCAAATATTATTTTATTAGATGAACCATTTAATGGATTAGATACTAAAAGTGTTGATAAAATAAGAAAATTAATTTTAAGTATAAAAAATAAAGATACTTTAATAATAGTTGCAACCCATAATAAAGAAGATGTAGAAATATTATGTGATGAAGAAATATTTTTAGAAGAAGGAAAGATAGTTGATAGTAAAAAGCTTACTTAAATTATCTTTTTTATTTAATAGTTTATTTATTAAATAGGAAAGTTCTTCGTTCAAGAACAAACAAAAAAGTCGCATCAGATTTAATTCTAACAAAACTAAATATAGAACTGTAACAAAATAATCTTTTTGATTTAAAAAATGTTGACCAACATATGTTTTACATGTTATAGTTTAATTACAAGTGAGGTGATATTTAAAGTATTTATAAATATAAAATGTATAATAATATTGAAATATTTTAATTAAAAGAAAAATATAATTTATAGAAAGGATAAATATGAATAAAATATTAAATCTTGATTTTGCCAGATTAATTGCGGCCATATTAATTGTAGCAATTCACATTTTTCCATTCTACACGATTAATACAACTCTAGATTTTATATTCACTCATGTAATATGTAGAATAGGAGTACCACTATTTTTAATGATAACAGGTTATTTTGTTATTCCAAAAGCTCTAAAAAATATAAATGTTTTAAAAAAGTATACTATAAATATTATAAAAATATATCTTCTTTGTATATTATTATATTTACCAATCAATATCTATGCTGGTTATGAGTTTAGTATTGCAAATATATTAAAAGACATATTTATTGAAGGAGCATTTTATCATTTATGGTATTTTCCTGCTTTAATATTAGGAATATGGATTTTATATTTTTTAGTTAAAAACTTTAAGACCAATGTAGTTTTTATAATTAGTATAATTTTATATCTAATTGGTTTATTTGGAGATAGTTATTATTATTTAAATAATGAGTTTTTCTTAAATATTTATAACAAAATATTTACTATATTTGATTATACTAGAAATGGGTTGTTTTATGTTCCAATTTTCCTATTTTTAGGATATTTTCTAAATAATAAGAAAACCGATAAAACAAAAAGTTTATATCTATTTATAGTATTTTATCTTCTAATGATAGTAGAAGGCTTAATCTTACATAATTTCAACATTCAAAAACACGATAGTATGTATTTAATGTTAATACCGACAATGTATTTCTTATTTAGTTTTTTAATTAATTATAAAGGCGAAAATATTAAATATAGAAATATGGCAACAACTATATATATATTCCATCCATTTTTTATTGTAGTAGTTAGATTTATAGCAAAAATATTTAATTTAGAAGAAATACTAGTATATAATAATCTAATACATTATATAGTAGTAGTTATTATAAGTATTATATTTGCTCTTATTATAAATAAAGTAAAAAAATATTTTGTAAAATGAGGTTTTATTATAATAATTAATTTTATATTAATAGCTATATTAATTATTATAATTATGATATAATTACTAGGGATGTGATACATTACAAAAATGTGATGATAAGCTAAATATTAAAAATAAAAAAGTAAGGAGAAATTTATGCTAAAAGTAACTAATTTAGAAAAAAAGTTTATAAGAGTAAATGCTAAAAAGCAAAAAGAAGAATTTTTTGCAGACAAAAATATTTCTTTTACTGCTGATAAAGGCCAAATAATCGGCATTTTAGGACCAAATGGAGCGGGGAAGACAACATTACTACGTATGATCGCAGGTATTCTTGAGCCGACAAAAGGAACCATAGAGTTTGATGGAATGACTTATAAAAATAATGAAATAGAAATAAAGAAAAATATTGCTTATTTATCAGGTAATACAAAAATCTATAATTCATTATCAGCCTATGAACTACTTAGTATGTGTGCTAATTTCTATCAAGTAGAAAAAAATGAAATAGATAAAAGAATAAAAGAAATATCAAAAGTATTAGAAATGAATAGTTTTTTATATAATAGAATCGAAAAACTATCAACTGGACAAACTCAAAGAGTAAATATTGCTAGATGCCTAATACATAATCCCAGTTACTACATATTAGATGAAGCGACTAGTGGACTTGATATTATATCTAGTCAAATAATATTAGATTTTATAAAAGAAGAAAAGAAAAAAGGTAAAACTATTTTATATTCAACCCATTACATGGAAGAAGCAGAAAATATATGTGATCAAGTTATTATGATTAATAAAGGAAAAGTCATAAAAACAGGAACACCTAAAGAAATAAAAAAAGATACAAACACAACTAATTTAAGAGATGCTTTCTTTAGTTTGATTGGAAGTGAAAAACATGAAAAGTAATCTATTATTTGTATTAAAAAAAGAATTAAGAGAAATGTTTAGAGATAAAAAATCATTAGCAATGATGCTTATTATTCCATTTATGATACCACTATTAGTATTAGGAATGTCAGCATTATTTGAAGCACAAATGAATAGAGATATTAGTGAATATAATACTATTGGTATTAATTATGAACCGGAAAAAGTTGAACAAGAAATAATAAAAAATACCAATATCGTTACAGTATACGATACCAAAGAGAAATTAGTAGAAAAATATAATAATGGTGAAATCGATTTATATATAACTAAAGAAAATAATAATTATACAATTAATGGTAGCGATAATGAAATATCATCACTAGCCACTATATTAGCGGAAACTTATCTAAATACATATAAAGAGTATTTACAAAACGAGTATTTAATAAATAATAATATAGATGTAAATAATGTTTTAAATATAATTAATATTAATAAAAATATAAGTGAACAAGAAAATTATTTTGCAAATTACATAACAGTTTATGCCTTCTTATTTATAATTATGGCTATTACAGTATCTGCAACTTATCCTGCAACTGATGCCACTGCAGGAGAAAAAGAAAGAGGAACATTAGAAACTCTACTAACTTTTCCAATTAAAAGTAAAGATATTATTTTAGGTAAATTCTTTAGTGTTTCCTTATCTTCAATAATTACTGGTATAATTAGTCTAATATTAACTATAGTATCATTATTTATAGCAAAAGATATGTTTACAATATATCAAAATGCTAATTTGATGTTACCATTAAGTAGTATAATTTATGCAATCGTTACAATTATTGCATACTCTTTATTAATTAGTGGTTTATGTATAGCAATAGCAAGTAAATCAAAATCATTTAAAGAAGCTCAAAGTGCTTTAACACCACTTACATTTATATCTTTCTTTCCATCAATGATTGCATTTATGGTTAATTTAGAAAATAGTGCTATATATTCTATAATTCCATTTTTAAATTATACAATGATATTTACTGATTTAGTTAATGGAAATTTTGATATATTAAATATAGTATTAATGTTAATATCAACAGTTGTAATTATTGCAATTGTATTAAAAGTAATAATAAAACAATATAAATCAGAAAATATTTTGTTTTCAAACTAACTTAATTGTTAGTTTTTTTATATAAATTACTAAATTTTATTTATTAACATCAAATATTGTAGTATAATAAAGAAAATTATTTAAAACGATTTTAAAAATAAAAGGAGTGATGGAAAAACGTGAATAATAAGAAAATTTTAATAGATTTTGACGGAGTAATATTCGATACTGAATGAAGAGTTCAAAACAATAAAAAGTTTGAAAAAATAATTGAGAGGTAGCTATGTTAGAAGAAAAATTAATACAAAATTATAATAAAGCATTAAGTCAAAAATATAATGCAGTATGTTTAGATGTCGATGGAACGTTGACAGAGAATAATTCAATAAAAATAGACCAAAGGATTATACCGATATTAGCCGAAATATTAAAAGATTACATTCCAGTTGTGTTTATTACTGGTAGAGGCGAAACAGTATTGCAAAGATTAGAAAAAGAAATAATTGAAGTATTAAAAATAAAATATAAAGTTAGTAATAAGCAATTGTCTAGATTGTATGCTATCACAAATGATGGTGCAAGAATTTTCACTACAACTTTAAATAGCACAAAAGTATTTGATCAAGATAAATATATTATCTCATCATCAGATTTAGAAAACTTAAAAAACGTAAATAGTGAATTAATAAAAAAACTAACAGACAAAAGAATGTCAAAGTATTGTAATGTTACACATTCAATAGATAAAAAATTAAAAAAAATTATTAATATTATAATAGAAATACATTCTAATAACAAAACAATAGATGATTATATTTTGAATTTGATAAAAGATTCTATAAAAATGATAAATTCAGAAAACATAAACATGAGTATTGGAATATTCAATGGTAATAAAATTATTCAAATAGGCGCAGCAACTAAAAGTAAAGCAATTATGACCGCTGAAAGAATTATTGGAATACCAGAAAGTTCGATGTTAAGAATTGGTGACTGTGGAGATGAATTAGGAAATGATTATAGTATGCTTAACTGTTCACAAGGATTTAGTGTTAATAAAACTAGTAAAGTTAACGACAAATGTTTTCCAGTAATAAATGATGACAAACAAATAATAACTGGTGTTGATGCTACTATATTATTATTAAATAAAGTTAAACTTTTACCAACAATTTGTTTAGTACACGCAATTGAAAATGATTATATTAAGGGATATTCAAAAATAGAAAAACAAATGAATTTAGGTAAAAACCAGCGGGTACAGGTTTTTAATAATATTATTAATGATAAGTTCAAGCTAGTGGATGGTATATATGGATTATATGATAAGTCAAGTGGAAGTATAAAAATACCCATGTATGAGTGGATATGTATAGATGATAATAATCCATTAAAAATATTTTGGAATAAACAAGTATCTTCCTATATGATATATTCAATGTTTGATAACGAAAATATTTTGTTAAGAGGATCACAAGTATATTATTATTTTTTATCCAGAAGATTTCATAATGAAATAACAGGAGAAGATGTAACAACAAAAGAAATGGTATATAATTGGTTAGAAAATAATAAGAAATTTTATTTAGAAGCATTAGATGCCATTAAACATTTTCAATATATAGAGGATTTAAACGATACAAAAATGGTTTTAGCCCTAATAGATAATATAAGAAATCAGTTGCTTATATTACTAAATCAGCAGATAATAAATGTTAACCCACAAAAAAGTTTGCTAGTAAATTTGCAAAAAGTTAATAATCAAAGTTTAATATTTAAAATATATAGTATTCTATTGTTTGTTAGTCAAATGATGCAAAAGATATCTTTTGATAAAAAATATAAAATAAATATAAAAGATGTATATTGCTTAATAAACAATGCAATTTTTATTACAGAAAAATTTAAAATGATGTTTATTAATGAAAAAAGAAAAGAAAATTATTCAAAAGATTTTAGAGCTTATCGTGAAATTGATAATTTTGCAGAGAATTTTATTACATGTTATTTGACTTTAAGTAAAGATTGTGAAATATTAAATAAAGGAGTTTGTGGGTTGAGCTATGGTGGAATAGAACTTCCAATAATAACAAAGTCAATAAACAATAAATTAGAAGATATATTGATTTTAAATTTTAATAAAAATGTTTCCGGCTATTCAAAAAAACAGTCGTTAGATTTGCGCTTTTTTGATGTATTTAAAGCAGGTGGCATAGAAGAAAAAGAAATAGATAAAAATAAAAAATGCATTTTAATGGATGATAATTTACTAACTGGAAAAACAATGCAACTTGCTATAACAAGTTTATATGATATAGGAATAAATATTGATAAAATTGTTGTCGTTAGATATCCGGGTGTTAACAGAATTAGTCAAATGTTTATGCCAAATCATGGCGCTGTTGATTATAAATACTTTTTTAGTTTTATTCAAGGATTGTATTTTCCAAGTCCCTATAGTTGGAAAGATCCAAATAGTTTAGATCCATATAAAGATTCGTTGGGAATTTTTGATCTCAACAGAAGGAAGATATTAGAATGTTTAGCAAAAAATGGTGATTATTCTCAAAATAGTGAGGTAAAATATGTAAAAAGATTAAAATAAGATATAGTGTGATAATAAATGTAATAGTTTGACAAAAAAAATTAAGATTGTCAAAAATGTAAAGTTAATAAATTAATAATTATATAAGGAGTAAGAAATGAAAATAATTAGTATTGGTGATTTAGTTACAGATTTTTATTATAAAGATAATAAACTAGTTGGTATAAACGGAGGTATGACTTCGCACAATATCGTTGCAAATATTGCTACAATGAATATACCAACAGCTGTCTATGGAGTGTGCGGAGATGATATGGCAGGGAAAATAGCTATTAAAAGTTTAGAAGATATAGGTGTAAATATAGATAATATAGAAATAATTAAAGATTTAAAGACCAGATGTTTTCATGTTTCTTATTTTGAGAAAAATGAGAAATTAGAATTTACATCAAAAAAAAGATGTCCTATATGTAATCAAAAAAATTGGTATGAAGAAAGTAATATTGATGTAGAAGATATATTAAAAAAAATAAATATAGACGATATATTAGTATTTGATAATTTAAATTTAAAAAATCAAACAATAATAGATAAATCTCATAACAAGAAAATGCTGGATTTAGGACAGTACTTTGAGCTAGACAATTATAAAGATGAAGAAATTATAGAAAAAATTAAAAATAAATTTGAAATTATTAATTTAAATGAAAGAGTAGAAAAATATTTAAAAAAAAGATACTCAATAAAAAAACTAGAAGAAATATATAATATGTTTAATCCCAAGCTAATCATAGTAACAAGAGGGAAAAAAGGTTCTGATTTTGCTTTTGATAATACAAAAATTACAAAAGAACTTACAAATCCAGCGGAAGAACTTGATTCTACTGGTGCTGGTGATGCATTTTTCTCTTGCTTCATTAGCGAGTATATAAAAAAAGATTATATAATTGATAAAAATTTTATCGATGAAACATTTGAAAAAGCAACAAAATTAACTAAAAAAGTAGTAAAAAAGCTTGGAGCAAGAGGTCATATACAAGGACTTTATAAAATAAAAAAGATAAAAAATACATGCTCTTGTCAAAATTTTGAATTATCAATTAGAAAAAAAATAAAAAGATGTAATATTAATATAAATAATTTAGAAATAAGAGTAATTAACGCACTTAAAAGTGATGCATATAACAAAATAAAAGCAATAGATTTTTTGAATTTAAAAAATAGTATCTTTATTGGTACAGGAGGGTCTTTTGCCCCTGCTAAAATAGCATCTAAAATAATAAATGATGTGTATGGAATAACAACGTTATCGTTATTGCCTAGAGATGTTTATTATAGAAATAATTCTCAAGTTGATAAAGCTTTTCTATTTACATATTCAGGTACAACTAACGATTTATATGTTTCCACTTTCGCGATAAAAAATGACAATAAATACATAATAACTAAGGGAGAAATACAAAAAATTATAGAACAAACGAAAATAGATAAAAATAATATTATTTCATATCGTACAAAAACAAATAAATCAAAAGAAAGAGGTTTTTTATCATTTGAGGGTTCATTAGTGCCCGCTAGTTTGTTTTTAAAGCTATATTTCGAAGAAAAAGAAATGAATAATGTTGAAGAATTTATAAAAGAATGTATTAATTATTGGAAACAATATTTTAATAACAATATAATAAAATTTAATGAGATGTTAGAAAATGGTAATCAATTCAATATTTTTATGGGAGATTTTACAGAATCGTCTGCTATTGATTTAGAAAGTAAAATAATAGAGTCTGGCATTTATAATTGTCTAGTCCATGAAAAGAAAAATTTCTCACATGGAAGATTCATAAATTACGAACATTTAAATAATAAAAACAGTATATATTTAAAACAAAAAAGTACCAGTTTATACGAAGAAAAATTACTAAATTATTTGTCTAATAACAAAGCTTTAATAATAGAAAGTAGATATGATGGAATACTATGTGAATATGACTTATTAGTAGCAGTACAATATCTAATCCATTATATAGCAAATTATCTTAACATAGATATATCAAAACCTACTTATACAGAAGAAGCAATGAAAATATATTTCTATAAAGGAAATCTATAAAATACTAACTTAATTGTTAGTTTTTTTATATAAATTACTAAATTTTATTTATTAACATCAAATATTGTAGTATAATAAAGAAAATGGAGGTAGAAAATGAAGTGTGTAAAAATAAAAGATAAAAAGAAATTAGAATTAACAACAACTAATGAACCTATTGCAGATAATAACCATGTAATAATTAAAGTAAGCAAATGTGGAATATGTGGATCAGATCTACATAATTTTGAATTAGGAAATCCAATTGGTTTAATCATGGGACACGAATTTAGTGGGACTGTAATTGATCCAGGAAATAGAACAGACTTAAAAGTAGGTGATAGAGTAACAGCTCTACCATTATCTCCTTGTCTAAATTGTGAAGCTTGTTTAAATGGAAACATTCATTATTGCAAAGAAACTTGGACACATGCCGTTGGTTTATCACTAGATTATCCAGGAGCTTTAAGCCAAGAAATTAAGTTAAGAAGTGATATGGTCATAAAATTAGATGATAATATAACTGATGAAGAAGCAGCCATGGTCGAACCAACAGCAGTTGGCTTGCACGCTGTTAATTTAGCAGATATTGAAATAGGAGATAAAGTTCTAATAATAGGAGGCGGAATAATTGGACTTGTTAGTGCCATGTTTGCCAAACTAGCAGGAGCAAGTTCGATAACTTTATTAGAAACTAATAAAAATAGAGCAAACAAAGCTTTAAAATTAGAAGTAGTTGATGAATTTGTAAATGTGGCTGATGAAGAAGAATACAATAATTATGTTAAAAACAATATGTTTACATTTGATAAAACAATTGAATGCTGTGGAAATTCTAGTGCAGTTAGCAGTGCCCTTACTTTTGCTAAACCAGGCTCAAGCGTTGTTTTAGTAGGAGTATCACCAACTCCAATTACTATTCCAACAGTACTAGCGGTCATGAATGAACTTAAGATAATTGGTTCAATTGCCTATACTAAAGAAGAATTTATAAGATGTATTGAGTTAATATCAACTAAAAAAATCGACGTCTTAAAATTTTTAGATGAAATAATTTCTCTAGAAGATACACAAGATGCTTGTGATAGATTATTATCAAATACTAATAATTCGATTAAAATAATGGTTGATTTAAATAAATAATGCAAGAGATTGTTAAAAAATTAACTAGCTTAAACAAAACAATATCTATCATGGAATCTTGTACAGGTGGTGCTTTAGCAAATGAAATTACTAATATTGAAGGAGCAAGTGAAGTCTTTAAATTTGGAGCAGTAACTTATTCTAATGAGTTTAAAATAAAAATGAAGATAAATGCTAGTTTAATAGATAAATATTCAGTTTATAGTCAAGAAGTAGCTAATAATATGGCTTATACTATAGCTAATTTTACTAATTCTAATTATGCTGTTGGTATAACTGGTAAATTAAATAAAGTTGATAAATATAACTTATATTCTGATAATGATGTAGTTTATGTAAGTATTTATGATAAAGATTTAGATAAATATTACGAGCTAAAAATAAAATTAGAAAAGAAAAATAGATTGGAGTGTAAACAAGAAGTTATAAATGAAATTATAAAATTATTAAAAAAAATAGTT
Organism: uncultured Bacilli bacterium; assembly: GCA_944358825.1. Lineage (GTDB taxonomy): Bacteria > Bacillota_I > Bacilli_A > RF39 > UBA660 > CALVVX01. The sequence goes on along the minus strand of CALVSA010000002.1, from coordinate 35,224 downwards.
TTATAATTTTTTCTTTTATGATAAAATAGTTAAGAAAAAGAGGTGTTTTTATGATATATTTAGATTATTCAGCAACAACTCCTCCCCAAAGGGAAGTAATAGATGTTTTCTCTAAAGTATCACAAGAGTATTTTGCTAATAGTAATTCTCTACATAAACTAGGTTTAAAATCAAAGGAACTAGAAGATTATGCAACCAAGAATATAGCTAAATATTTAAATATAAAACCAAAAGAAATAATTTATACATCATCTGCTAGTGAAGCTAATAATTTAGCCTTAAAAGGTATTTGTTTTAAATATAAAAATAGAGCTAATCACATAATTACAACTAAATTAGAACATTCTTCAATTATTGAGACTTGTAATTATTTAGAAAAATTAGGTTTTATTATTGATTACGTTGATTTAAATAAAGATGGAACAGTTAATTTAGAAGATTTAGAAAATAAACTAACTAATGATACTCTATTAGTTTCAATATCATGTGTAGATAGTGAATTAGGTATTAGACAACCAGTAGAAGAAATAGGAAAAATAATAAAAAAATATCCCAAGTGCTATTTTCATGTTGATTGTACTCAAGCAATTGGTAAAGTAAAAGTTGATTTTACAAATATTGATCTAGCTAGTATTTCAGCTCATAAATTTTATGGATTAAAAGGAATAGGAATTTTAATAAAAAAAGAAAATATCGAATTAGAACCATTAATTCACGGAGGAAAATCAACTACTATTTATCGTAGTGGAACTCCAGCATTAGGTTTAATTGTATCTCTAAAAAAAGCTTTAGAATTAATAATAGATAAAATTGATGAAAATTATGAAAAAGTAAAAAGTCTAAATGAACTAATTATTAATAAATTAAAAACATATCCCAATGTTCATATAAATAGTACTGATAAATCAATTAAACATACTATTAATATTAGTATTATAAATATAAAACCAGAAACTTTTATTCATGCTCTAGAAGAAGATGATATATATGTATCTACTAAAAGTGCTTGTTCTAAAATAGATAGTATATCTAGACCTATAAAAGCTCTAACTCAAGATGATAAATTAGCATCTTCTTCTATTAGAATTAGTCTATCTTATCAAACAACTAAAGAAGAAATAATTAAATTTTTAGAAATATTTGATAAATGTTATCAAAAACTTAATTTAAAGTGATTATATGAAGAAAATAATAATATTTATATTAAGTTTATTCATACTTATACCAAATGTAGATGCAGACAGTAGAAATTTAGTAAATATTTATTTATTTCATTCAAATAGTTGTCCACATTGTAAAGAAGAAACAAAAATATTGGATGAACTAGAAGATAGATATGATAATATAAGAGTTTATAAATATGAAATTAGTGATACTAAAAATAGTATGTTATTATCACAAGTATCTGAAATTTATAATACGAAAATTACAAGTGTACCTTTTACTATTATAGGAAATAAAACTTTTAGTGGTTTTAGTACTGAAACTTCTAAAAGAAAATTCATTGGGGCGATTGAATATTTTTCTAATTATGGATACGTAGATAAAGTAGCAGATTTACAAAATTTAGAAAAACCAACTTATCAAGTAAATGCCAATGATCCTGATATTGATAATTATTTAGAAAATTATGGAAATTATACCATAAGCCTACCTTTAATAGGAAATATAAACACTAATGATTTATCTCTTCCCATTAGTGCATTAATCATGGGAAGTATCGATGGATTTAATCCTTGTACTATATGGATACTTATATTTTTAATTGCTACTTTAATTAGTTTAGAAGATAAAAAAAGAATGCTAATATTAGGATCAGCGTTTATTTTAAATTCTAGTATTATATATTTTATATCATTAATAATATTACCTAATTTAGCAACAATAATATCTAGTAATGATATATTAAGATTTATAATAGGTCTAATTATAATAATTGGTGGTGTATTTAGTCTAAAACCACTTATTAGTAAAAGAAAGATAAATAATAAAAGACTAATCATAATTGGAATAACTAGCTTAATAATTAGTCTAAATTTATTAGAATTAACTTCATCTTTTGGATTAGTATCTATGTTTAATCAGACTTTATTTATTAATAATGTAACGATATTAGAACAAATATTATATACATTAGTTTATATTTTATTCTTTTTAATTGATGAGCTTATTATATTAATAATAATAATTACTTCATTAAAAGTAGATAAAATAAAATCAAAACATAAAGTAGTAGCTAAACTAACTAGTGGATTTATTTTATTTATCCTTGGTTTAGTCTTTATAATGAATCCTAATTTATTAGTTTTTAAAATATAAAATAAGTATTTTTTCCTTTACTTATAAGGGTTTAATAGCAAATATAAGTATATAAATTTGCTATTTTTTTATAACTATGATATAATAACTATCGCACCTTACAAAAAGGAGAGATTGAAGTGTTTATTATCGATAAAAAGTTTAAAATGATATTTTTAATTATGCTTTTAATGATCCTTGCAACTAGATATGTTTTTTTAGTTAATCAAGAAAAAAGCGTTAATAAAGTATTAATAACATATGCAAGTAGTTTTGAAACTGCAAATATTTTAAATGAAATCGATAGTGCAGTATCAAGTGTAAAAAGTAGCGAAGATATCATTAAAACTGCTAAAGAGTTAGAAGTAAAAAAACAACAAGAAGAAGAAGCAAAAAAGAAAAAAGAAAGCATACAAGCAAAAACAGTTACTAGTGATACTTCTACAAATACAGGTTTAGCTAGCCAAATAGTAAATTATGCCTTACAGTTTGTAGGAAATCCATACGTATATGGAGGAAATAGCCTAACAAATGGAACAGATTGTTCAGGTTTTACAAGTTTAGTATTTCAAAACTTTGGTATAAGCTTACCTAGAACAGCAGCCTCCCAAGCTTATGTTGGAAGAACAGTTAATATAAGCGATATTCAACCGGGAGATTTAGTATTACATGGTTATGATGGAGTAGTAATTCATGCTGCTTTATATATTGGAAATAACCAAGTAGTGCACGCACTTAATTCTAATACAGGTATAGTTGTAACAGATTATCAGATTATGCCAATTGTCGCGGTTAGAAGAGTGTTATAAAATAAATGCGTAAAATCATTTATTTTTTTTTGACAAAAACTAGACATCAAAACTTGCCTCAAACTTTCTTTTGTGATAAAATTATTTAGGAAAAGAGTTGATAATATGGCAAAATATGATGAGAGTTCAATAAAAATACTAGAAGGATTAGAAGCTGTTAGAAAACGTCCAGGTATGTATATTGGTTCTACTGATAAAAGAGGCTTGCATCATTTAATCTGGGAAATAGTAGATAATGGCGTTGATGAGGCTTTAAATGGCTATGGTAATCATTTAAAAATAATAATGCACAAAGATGGTTTCATTAGTGTTACTGATCACGGACGTGGACTACCAGTTGGAATGCATTCATCAGGTAAATCAACTCCAGAAGTAATCTACACTGTATTACATGCTGGTGGAAAGTTTTCAGAAGGTGGATATAAAGTCTCTGGAGGCTTGCATGGTGTTGGAGCATCTGTAGTAAATGCCTTAAGTAGCGTTATGGAAGTTACAACAAGACGTGATGGGGGAGAATACTACATAAAATTTGAAAATGGTGGCCATGTTAGTATTCCGCTAAAAAAAATAGGGACTACTAACAAAACAGGAACAACTGTTAAATTTTTGCCTGATAAAGAAATATTTCCATCAACCATATTTAACTTCTCAACCATTTGTGAAAGAATGCAAGAATGTGCTTTTTTAATAAATGGACTTACGATTGAAATAATAGATGAGATAGAAAATAGAAGTGAAAAATATTGCTACGATAATGGACTTGAAGCTTTTTGTGAGTATTTAAACGAAGGCAAGGAAAAATTGCATAAAGTATTTAGTTTTAATTCAGAAAAAGATAAAATAAAAGTATCAATTGCCATGCAATATACCGATAGTTATGCTGAAAATATTGTCTCATTTGTAAATAATGTTAAAACAAGTGATGGAGGAAGTCATGAAGTAGGGTTTAAAAGTGCTATTACTAAAGTATTAAATGACTATGCCAAAGATAAAGGAATATTAAAAGCCAAAGATAAAAACTTTGAAGGTAGTGATGTTCGTGAAGGACTAACTGCTATTATAAGTGTACAAATACCAGAAGACTTATTGCAATTTGAAGGACAAACAAAATCGAAATTAGGAACACCAATAGCCAGAAGCATTGTTGAAAATGTAGTTAGTGAGAAATTAAAATTTTATTTAGAAGAAAATAAAGCGGTTGCTACGAAAATTATATCTAAAGCTCAAAAAGGAAAAGAAGCAAGAGAAGCAGCTCGTAAAGCTCGTGAAGAGACAAGAAAAGGAAAAGATAGTAAAAAATTAGAAAAAATATTATCTGGAAAATTAACTCCTGCTCAAACAAAAGATAAATTAGCCCGTGAACTATTTATAGTCGAAGGAGATTCTGCCGGTGGTTCTGCTAAACAAGGCCGTGATCGTAAAACACAAGCAGTCTTACCACTTCGTGGTAAAGTAATAAATACAGAAAAAGCAAAAATAGAAGACATATTTAAAAACGAAGAGATAAATACCTTAATCCATACCATTGGCGCAGGAGTCGGCAGTGATTTTGATATAAAAGATATAAACTATGGAAAAGTAATCATTATGACAGATGCTGATGTTGATGGTGCTCATATTCAGTGTCTATTACTTACATTTTTCTATCGTTATATGCGTCCTTTAATAGAACAAGGACACTTGTATATCGCATACCCACCACTATATAAGATAAATTTTGGAAACAAAAATACATATGCTTGGACTGACGAAGAATTAAAAGAAATAACGAAAAACAAAACAAACTATAAAATTCAACGTTACAAAGGATTAGGAGAAATGAATGCTGATCAATTATGGGAAACAACTATGGATCCTAAAGAAAGAAGTTTAATTAAAATAAATATAACTGATCTTGCATTAGCAGAAAAACGTGTCAATATATTAATGGGTGATGCAGTAGAACCAAGAAAAAATTGGATTGAAGAAAACGTCGAATTTTCTTTGGAAGATAATTTTCAAATATAACAATAAACGACATAATTTATGTTGTTTTTTTTATATACTTTTTTTGGTGATTATATGAAAGTATATATTGATGTAGTATTATTATTAAATTTTTTAATTGATTTAATTTTAATATTTTCAACAGCGCTCATTTTAAGAAGACAAACAAATCTAAAAAAAATAATAATTGGAGCATTAATTGGTAGTATCTCTATTATAAGTTTACTATTTAATCTTAATTCTTTTTTCTTAATATTCTTAAAAGTATTTACAGCTTTTTTAATGGTAATTATAGTCTTTGGATATAAGGATATAAGATATACTTTAAAAAATGTTTTTTACCTATATACATCAAGCATCGTTTTAGGAGGTTTTTTATACATGTTAGAACTAGAACTTTGCTATAAAAACGAAGGCATGCTATTTTACCATAATGGACTTAGCCTAAACTTTAGTGTTCTTATCTTCTTAAGTCCAATTATAATTTATCTTTACGTAAAACAAGCTAAAGAACTAAAAGATAATTACTCTAAATATTATAATATTGATATTTATCTAAAAGATGGAACAATTAAACCATTAACAGCTTTTCTTGATACAGGAAATAAACTAATTGATCCTTATTTTAAAAGACCAATTATTTTAGTCAATAAAAATCAAATTAATTTCAATTATTTAGATACAAACATATTAATAGTACCTTATGATTCCCTAAATAATCATGGCTTATTAAAATGTATTGTTCCAGAAAAAGTTTATATTGATAAAGTAGGTATGAAGAAAAACTTTCTAATCGGAATTAGTGAAGAAGAAATAAAAATAGATGGAGTTGATTGTATTTTAAATGCTAAATTATTGGAGGAAGATATCATATGAAAAAATTAATCAAATTAATTAAAAAATTATTTTTAAAATTTAATTATATTTTTTATGTAGGAAGTAGTGATATATTACCACCACCACTTGATAAAGAAGAAGAGATAAAATACGTAGAATTATCCCAAAATGGTGATATCGAAGCTAGAAATAAATTAATTGAACATAATCTTCGATTAGTAGTATTTTTAGCTAAAAAATATGAAAATACAACAGTAGATTTAGAAGATTTAGTCTCAATTGGTACAATTGGACTAATAAAAGGTGTAAATACCTATAAATTAGATAAAAACATTAAACTTGCAACTTATGTATCTCGTTGTATTGATAATGAAATATTAATGTATCTTCGTAAAATAAAAAGAAAAAAAGGTGAAATAAGTTTTGAAGATAGTCTTAGTTTTGATACAGAAGGAAATGAATTACATCTAGAAGATGTATTAGGAACAGATAGTGATATTGTAACTAAAGGTTTAGAAGATGAAAATGATAAAAAAATTCTATATGAAGAAATAGAAAAATTAAACAGTCGCGATAAAGAAATAATAGAATATAGATATGGCTTAAACGGTAAAAAAGAACTCACTCAAAAAGAAGTCGCGGATATGTTAGGTATTTCTCAATCATATATATCAAGAATAGAAAAAAGAGTCATAAAAAAATTAGGTACCATAATTAGATAGCACCTAATGTAAGAGGAATACGGAGTTACGAGTTTATGAATAAATCATAAAGAATGATTGACATTCGTAAATTTTTTCCTCTTACCTATATTCTAACACAAATAATCATAATTATACTAAAAACAAGAAAAATATTAATGAATATTTGGACTATTACGAATCACTTCGTGATTGTGTTTTTGGTAAAGTAGGTAAAGAATATAAAATCTTATTGACAACTAGATGAAATGCATCAGGAAATTCTACAAAATTAGCACCAAAGTTCATTCTAACATCATAAATATGCTTAAAATTAACATTACTTTTATCTTTAGGTAAGAAACCTAAATTAAATTTAGAATAACCTTGCTTTCTAAATTCTTTAATTAATTCATATCTTAACATAACACTAGCACGTATTTTTCTTAATTTTTCTTCATAACCATCAATTAGAAAAGTAATTTCGTTATTAGTCTTAATAATTGCACAAGCACTAACAATAATTCCATTTGGATACATATCATACATATTAATCGCATCTTTTAACTTCTTATTGTATTTTTGAACTCTTTTATCAGAAGATATTTTTTGATTAAGAAGTCCATTAGTTACAACTCTATTTTGCATCTTTTTATTTAATTTTTCGTTTTTCTTTTGTTCTTTATTTAAAAGAAGAGTTGCGTTATTTAAATAAGCTTGTGGCTCTAGACGAGCAAAATAAATCTCAAACATGTTATTAGGATTATTAAACGAATTAGCAAAATTATAATAATAATCAATCTCTTGACTAGTTTTTTTCTTAATCAAATTATAAAACTCATCGATATTAGACTCATCACCCTTATAAATAGCAATTCCCATATCTTTGCAATCTTGAATAGTTCTTCTTAAACTACGACTAAAATTATTATATAAACTTTTTTCATCTTTTACACTCAAATAAACTGCATATTTATTATTTAAATTATTCTCAACAAATATTCCACCTAAATTTTTAATATTGTTAATAATAGAAGTAGCACTATAAACAGTTCCCATCTTCTTATTAGCACTATTTATGATACATCTTGGTTCGACTTGCAAATAAATATAATCGTTTTTAAATAAATATTTTTTTAATTGCTTAACAAAAGTTTTAAGTAAATCATAATTATTATAATCAATTAAAAATCCACCTGGAGATATTCCATATAAAAACTTTGAAAAGACTTTTCTATTAATAATCATCGTGGCCGCGAGTAATTTGTCATCAACATCAACTAAACCAACATAGCTAACATCAAAACCATAAATCTTTTGCATATTTGCATACTCAACCGTTTGTAAATAATTTCTGCTACTATGTAGTCTCGAATAATTTCTAAATTGAATTTCATTAAGTTCAACAATTGTCATAAATAGTACCTCCAAACAATAATATTATAACACAAATATAGTAAAAATTGATATACATATATTTATTTTATAAAAAAAATGTGATATTATAATTAAGGTGATTGCGATGAAAAAAAATATTATCATTGAACCAAAAAATGTTAGTAAAAAATTAATTAATAATAAAATATTTGAATGGTTATTGTATATGATTTGTTATGCAATTGTTTTAATAGTTGTATCTAGTATATTTAAATCAATATATATTAATCTTGATTATTTTGGTTTATATGCGCTACTTGCAGCTATAATTATTTATGTATTTAATCAAACAATAAAACCAATATTATTTTATATAACATTACCAATAACAGCCCTAACAATGGGACTATTTTATCCATTAATTAATTTATTTATTTTATATCTAACAAGTCTTATTTTAGGAGATAATTTTCAAATATCAGGTTTTATCATTCCATTTTTTATAGCTATTTTAATATCGTTTTTAAATATATTAATGGAAGGAATGATTATAAAGCCAATTATTAATAGGGGAAAAGATGGATAGAGTTTTTATATCAATAGGAAATATTAATATATATTGGTATTCTGTATTAATAATAATTGGTATAATAATTGGTTATATATTAGTAAAAAAAGAAGCTAAAAGACAAAATATTGATAATAATTTTTTAGAAAATTTAATATTTTATATGGTAATTATTGGAATAATTGGAGCTAGATTATATTATGTTATTTTTAATTATCAAAATTTTGATTCACTATTATCAATTTTCGCCATTTATGAAGGGGGATTAGCCATTTATGGTGGAATAATCGCGGCAATTATTTTTATTTATTTTTATTCCAAGAAATATAAACAAAATTTTTTACAATTATTAGATTTATTCGCACCATCATTAATACTAGCACAAGCTATTGGTAGATGGGGAAATTTCTTCAACCATGAAGCATATGGTGGTATAGTTAGTTATGAGTTTTTGACTAATTTACACCTACCAAATTTTATTATTGAAAATATGTATATTAATGGTAATTATCATCATCCCACATTTTTATATGAATCAATATTTTGTTTAATTGGCTTTATTATTATGATGGTATTTAGATACAAAAAAAATACTAAAATAGGAACACTTACTATTACATATTTAATTTATTATGGAATAATTCGCTTCTTTATTGAAGGACTTAGAACAGATAGTTTGTATTTTCTAGGCTTTAGAATTAGTCAAATAGTATCAATAATATTTATCTTAATTGGTATACTAATATTAGTAAAAAGGAGGATAACATGGAAGAAAAAGTAGTTATAATAGGGTCTGGAATTGCCGGTATGAGTAGTGCAATATACTTAAAAAGAGCAGGAATAGATCCACTTATTATGGAAAAAGAAGTAGCGGGAGGACAATTACATAAAGCAAATGTTATTGAAAATTATCCTGGTTTTGAAAAAATAAGTGGACCTGATTTAGCTTTTAATATTTATAATCAAGTAAAAAAACTAGATGTAAGATATTTATATGATGAAGTAATAAATATAACAAAAGAAGATACCATTATTATCAAAACTAAAAAAGAAGAAATAAAAACCAAATATTTAATAATAGCAACTGGTAGAGCACCACGTAAACTAAATTTAGAAAATGAAGAAAGATTAATAGGAAAAGGAATAAGTTATTGTGCATTATGTGATGGTAGCTTATATAAAAACAAAGACGTAGTAGTAATTGGTGGTGGAAATAGTGCTATTGAAGACGCTATTTATTTAGCAAATATTTGTAATAAAGTTAGTGTAATACATCGTCGTAATAATTTAAGAGCAGAAGATAAATTAGTAGAACAGTTAAAAGAATTTCCTAATACACAAATAATTTATGATAATGAAGTAGTAGAATATATAACAAACGAAGACAAACTAACAAAAGTAAAATTAAAAGATAATCGAGAAATAAAAGCAGATGGAGTATTTATTGCTATAGGATACGAACCAATTGCCAATATGCTAAAGTTAGAAAATGATAATAATTATATAATAGTTGATTCTAAAATGCATACATCTTTGCCTAATGTTTATGCTATTGGTGATGCAATAAAAAAGGATGTATATCAATTAGTAACCGCAGCCAATGAAGGAGTAATTGCAGCAGTTGATATTATTAAACACGAAAAGAGTAATTTGTAAAATTTATGTAAAACATATTGCAATTTAAAAGATAATATTATATTCTAGTATTAGTAGGGAAGAGGGAGTGTGATATAAATGATTTATCCTTCAATTGATAAAATCCTAAATATTGTTGATTCTAAATATGAGTTAGTATATATAGTAGCTAGTCGTAGCAAACAAATGGAAAGAACTGGTTACTATCAAATGAAAGAATCAGAATATCATTCAGCAAAAAATATCGGCAGAGCATTAGAAGAAGTATATGAAAATTTAATTCATGTGAAGAAATAAATCATAAAGCTGACATAGTGTCAGTTTTTATTATTAAAAATACAAATATTAATATTTATTTTTCTTGACTTTATCTTTTTGATATAATAAAATAAAAGTCAAGTTAGAGGTGTTATTATGCATGAAAATTATTGTTTTGTCTTGAAGAAAAAAGAAGTAGAATTTAAAGGAGAAAAAATAGATACATTCGAATATATTGTCTCATGTTGTTATGGAAATGAAGAAGCAGCCCAAGGACAAATATTTTGGGAACAAAGATTTGTAGATAATATTAACTTATTTGCAACGACAAATAATGAATATTATTTTTATCCAAAAGGAACTGATGATTATGGTATTGATATTTTAGCTAAATACGATGAAGATTACAGTGGTAAATATTTTACAGCTAAAATTTGCAATGGTAAAGTAGAGTTAGCAATTATTACTAATCCAGAATTAGTTGATTTAATAAATGGAAAACAAAAACCAATTAATGTTTATAAAAATGTAGTTGATGTTGTAAAAGGCCAAGACGAACATGTAAAATCAATTCTTGCATCTATTGAATGGAACCAAAAACTATATAATTCTTCTCTTACATTAAACGAAGTAGCAAAATTAAAACATAACTTATTAATTATGGGACCAACTGGTGTTGGTAAAACAGAAATAATAAGACAAATATCTGCTAATTTAAATATACCTATAACAATAGTTGATGCTACTACTTATACAGAAGTAGGATATGTGGGTAACAGTGTTGATCATATGCTTTATAAAATACTTATTAATGCTGATGAAAACATAGATTTAGCACAACATTCAATATTAGTAATTGATGAATTTGATAAACTAGCTAAAAACAAAGAGTCAAAAAGTTCAGGTATTAATAAAGAAGGAGTACAAAGATCGTTACTAACAATGATTGAAGGAAGTAATCGTGAAGTAAGTATTGGTAATAAAGTTTTTGAATTTAATACTCATGGACTTACTATAATCTTTCTAGGAGCCTTCTCATCTTTAGAAGAAGAAAAAAATAAAAATTTAATTGGATTTAATTATGATAAAGGATTTAGAACTAAACAAAATAATGAACTAACTAACATAACAGATAAAATAGTAGAGTATGGTTTTGAACCAGAAATAATGGGTAGAATTAATAAAATACGAAGATTAAATCCTATGACTAAAGAAATATTAATTGAAATATTAAACTCTCCTAAAGGACGTTTAGGACTAATGAAAAAAACTTTTAAAAGTCTAGGAATAGATTTTAATATTGACAAAAAAACCATTGAAAAAATTGCTGAATTAGCTCTTTTAGATCATAAAGGAGCAAGATCTTTAAATCGTATTGTCGATAAGTTAATCGATGAAGAATTTTCAAATGCTATGATCGAGGAAACTAAAAGTATAAAAATCAAGAAAAAAGAATTTAAAGCTAATTAAAACATATATTTATATGGGTGATATTTTGAGAGATATTATTAAAATGATCGGCCTTATAAGTTTAATATGTTTTAGTTTTTTTTATACAGAAACTATAATGGATGTAGTAAATGAACAAGATGAAATAATGATAAAAATAAACGAAGAAAAAGATAAATATAAAAAAGAACCAACTAACGCTATTATTACTAAAGATACAATAACTCCAGGCTTAAATGGATATGAAGTCGATGTTGAAAAAAGCTATAAAGATATGAAACAAGTAGGAATTTTTAAAGAAATGCTTCTTTCATACAAACAAATAAAAGTAGAAAATTCATTATCTAATATTTATGATAAATATATTGTCAAAGGAAATAATATCAAAAAAAATGTAGCCTTAATTTTTACAATAAAAAATAAAAATGATTTAAATCAGATTTTAAGTATTAAAGACGTTTATCTAAATATTTTTATAGACTACAAATTATTAGCGGACAACTTAAATGATTTAAAAAAAGATAATTATTTTATATATACTTATGGTGATAATAGTAATTATACAACCGATAATTTGGTGTATGCTAATAACTTGATTAATAATAATTTTAATAATAAATCTTTATATTGTTTAACTGATAAAAAAAATAAAAATACCTTAAATACTTGTAAAAATAAAAAAATGCATACAATTTATCCAACTATTATTACCAATAATCATGCGTATAATAATATTAAAAATAATATTACAAATGGCAGTTTAATATTATTAGAACCAAACACTAAAACATTAAATGAGTTTAGTCAAATAATAAACTTTATAGTTTCTAAAGGATATAAAATAGTATCTTTAGATCAAATATTATCAGAAATATATTGAAAAAAATAAAAAAGTTGCTATAATACTAAACAAGGTGATTTTATGAATGAAGAACAATTTGGTTCAGAAATGGAATTTCTATTATCATGTAGTGATGATATAAGTATGTTATTTGAAGAATTATCACAAGCAGAAATAAATAATGATAAACTAACTTATGAAAAAATTTATAAAGTTCTTAAAGAACAACTTCAAAAAGAAGAAAAAGACTATAAAAGATTATCTACTAGGGAAGTAACAGAAATGATGGATATGATAGATGCAAGTACTGCTTATGATAGTCTTGATAATATTAATGAAAAATTTACGATTTTATCACTTTTAAGTTTAGACTTTAGAAGTAGTAGTAATGTTCGTTTTAAATCATTATTAAAAGATAATTATTTAATTAAAAATAAAAAAACTAAATTTATAGAAACAGATTATTATGATTTTGAAGATGACGAACAAGAAATTTTTTGTGAGCGACGATTAAATACATATTTAGTAGAAAGTCAATTGTTTAATGATCTATTAGAACTATTTATATGTAATTTAAATACTTATATTAATTTAATAGCTAATAATGAAATTAAAGAAACACTAATTAAATATAAATACATAGTCGTAAATGTATTTGGTAAAAATAATTTAGAACTATTAAATAAAAATAAAAGCCTAGAAAATACATATTTATATTCTAAACTACTATATGATGTATTAGAAAAAACAGACGCAGGATTAATATTTAATTATAACATAATTAAAACAGATTATTTATCAAAAAGTTTATACAACTTTCTTGAAACACAACATGAATTAGTTGAACCTGATCCTACTCAACAATTGATATATCAAATATTAGATATTGTCTATGTTGATAGTGTTAATTTATTATTTCAAGAAGATAAGAAAACAGCTTATAGTATTTATAAAGATACTTTATATAAGTTTCATAATAAAAAATATTTGGAAGCGGCATTTAACTATGATAAAAAAATAAAAGTTTTGACATTGAATAAGTAAGATGTTATAATATTTAAGAAGGGAAAGATAAACATGGAAAGTGTATTAGAAAATGCCAAAGAAAAAATGGAATTATCAATTAATTCATTAGAACATAAATTTACTAACGTAAGAGCGGGTAGAGCAAATCCTAATATATTAAATGACATAACAGTTAGTTATTATGGAGTTGACACTCCAATCAAACAACTAGCAAATATTTCTATTCCAGAAGCTCGTCAATTATCAATAAAGCCATTTGATAAAAGTATTTTAAAAGATATAGAAAAGGCAATTTTTGAAGCTGATTTAGGATTAACACCAAATAATAATGGTGAATCAATATTTATAGTTATTCCAGCTTTAACAGAAGATAGGAGAAAAGAACTAGTAAAACAAGTAAAACAAATCGCTGAAGAAGCAAGAATTGCTCTTCGTAATATCAGACAAGATGCAAATAAGGCAATTGATAATTTAGAGTTAAGTGAAGATGAAGAAAAAAGAGCTAATGAAAAAGTTCAAGAATTAATTAATGATTTTAACAAAATAGTTGATGAAAAATTAAAAGAAAAAGAAAAAGAATTAATGACTATTTAATAAAACAATAATAAGGAAGTAGTAGTATTTGTAAAATAACTATACAGAAAGTTCTAGATGATGAGAGTAGAGCTAGTTATTAAATATGAATTCACCCTTTAGTTTTAATCGTTTAATCGCGTTAAGAATTGAGTGTATAACATAGTTATAAAAAAAGGTGGTACCGCGGGTTTTCTCGTCCTTTTATACCATCTTTTTTCTTTTTGGAGGTATTTATGTATAATATAGATTATTTATTAAAATACGTATCTAATGATACATTTAAAAAAATAAATAAGAAATCTGACTATATATTAGATAAATTACATAGTAACTATATCGATACTGATTTAAATATTAGATATTTAATCAAATATGGAATAACTAATATTGATAAAGTAATTTATAATATGTTAGAAGAAATAACTGTTAATCATAATGAATTTATTAAAAGTATAAAAGACTATGAAAAAAGATTAACTAAAGAAGAAGTAATAATGTTATTAGAAAATCAATAAGGAGGAAATATGTTTAAAATAGAAGAAGTAAAATTACAATTATTAGCTGATTTAGATAAAATAAATAGCATGGAAAAATTAAATAATTTAAAAGTAGAATATTTAGGTAAAAAAGGAAAAATAACAGAACTTACATCACAAGTTAAAACACTAGATAATGATAAGAAAAAAGAATTTGGAATTAAATTAAATGAATTAAAAAAATTATTTAATGAAAATTATAATCAAATATATACAAAATTAAATGAAGAATTAATAAATAAAAAACTACAAAGCGAAAAAATAGATATAACATTACCCGCTACTAAAGTAAAAAGAGGAAGTAAACATCCAATGTCAAGAGTTCAAGAAGAATTTGAGGACTTATTCTTATCAATGGGATATACAATTTATGATGGACCAGAATTAGAAAGTGATGAGAATTGTTTCCAAAAATTAAATATTGCCAAAGGACATCCAGCTCGTGATGCACAAGATACATTTTATTTAGAAGGAGAATATGAAAACTATTTACTTAGAACTCAAACATCAACCGCACAAGTAAGAGCAATGGAAGAAAATAAAGAAAAAGGACCACTAAAAATAGTATGCCCTGGTAAAGTATATCGCCGTGATGAAGATGCAACTCATTCTCATCAATTTATGCAAATAGAAGGATTAGTAATAGATAAAGATATATCAATGGCTGACTTAAAAGGAACTTTAGAACTATTTTTAAAAAAATTTTTAGGAGAAAACACCGAAGTAAGATTTCGTCCAAGTTTCTTTCCATTCACCGAACCATCAGTAGAAGTAGATATTTCATGCTTTAAATGTGGCGGAAAAGGATGCAACTTATGTAAACATACAGGTTGGATCGAAGTCTTAGGAGCGGGCATGGTTCATCCTCATGTATTAGAAATGTCTGGTTATGATCCAAATAAATATCAAGGCTTTGCTTTTGGAACTGGAATAGATCGCTTTGCAATGTTTAAATATTCCATTACAGATATTAGAACGATATATGGAAATGATATTAGATTTCTGACTCAATTTGATAGAAGGGATGAAGAATAATGAAATTAAGTAGAAAATTTGTAAACGACTATATAGATTTAGATGCAAACTTATCTATAAAACAAATCGCTGATGCAATGACAAATGTAGGAAACGAATATGATAGTGCAACCCCACTTATAAACGCTACTAATTTAGTGGTTGGAAAAATAATTAAATGCACTAATCATCCTGATTCTAATCATCTTCACATCTGTTTAGTTGATATAAAAGATGAAGTCTTAAATATTGTATGCGGTGCTCCTAATGCTAAAGAAGGTATTAAAGTAATTGTTGCTAAAAATGGAGCTAAACTACCAAACATAGAAATTAAAAAAACAACAATTCGTGGGGTAGAATCAAATGGAATGTTATGTTCTTTGCAAGAATTAGGACTTGATAATAAATTTTTGGATGAAAAAGATAAAAATGGTATTTATGAATTTAGTGATGATGTAGAAATAGGAATAGATGCAATTAAAGCTTTAGGATTAGATGATGAAGTAATTGATTTTGAACTTACATCAAATCGTGCTGATTTACTTAGTATTTTAGGTATGGCCTATGAGCTAGGAACAATTTATAAAAAACAAATAAAGAATATAGATTTAACTTATAAAGAAAATGATGAGGATATAAATAATAGCTTTAACATAGAAGTAAAAACAGAAGATTGTCCATTATTTTTAGCCAAAAAGATAGTTAATTTAAACATAAAACCTAGTCCTGATTTTATAAAAAATCGTCTTATCGCATCAGGAATTAGACCAATTAATAATGTTGTTGATATATCAAATTATGTTATGCTAGAAACAGGACAACCACTTCATTTTTATGATGCTAATAACCTTGGTAATAAAATAATTGTAAGAAATGCTATTGATGGGGAAAAAGTAGTTACACTAGATAAAATTGAAAGAACCTTAACTAAAGAAGATATAGTAATTGCAACAGATAAAGAAGCAATTGGATTAGCGGGCGTTATGGGAGGTTATTCTACAGAAGTAGAGCCAACAACTAAAAACATTATAATTGAATCAGCAATATTTAACAGTGTTAAAATAAGAAAAACATCTAAAAAGATATTAAGAAGTGAAGCCTCTAATCGATTTGAAAAAGGAATAGATCCCAAAAGAACATATATGGCTCTTGAAAGAAGTGCCCATTTATTAGAAAAATATGCCGATGCTACAATAGTTGGTGGAAGTTGTGTTTATGATAAAACAACTAAAGAAGATAAAATAATAACTTTACAAATAGATAAAGTAGAAAAAGTATTAGGTATAAAAATACCAGAAGATACTTGTATTGAAATATTGACTAATTTAGGCTTTAAAGTAGAAAGTAACAATAATATATTAACAGTAAGTGTTCCAACAAGAAGATTAGATATTAATATCAAAGAAGACTTAATCGAAGAAATAGGGCGTTTTTATGGAATGAATAACATAAAAGGAAAGTTACCAACTTTTGATACTAAATTAGGAAAATTTAATAAAGTAAAAAGAGATATTAGAAATAAAATGATATCACTAGGATTAAATGAAACCTTAAGTTATAGTCTAATTAGTGAAGAAGATGTTTATAAATATACTAATGATAAATTTGAGAAAATAAAAATAGCCGATCCCATGAGTGAAGAGAGAACTACCTTAAGATATAGTTTAATTTCTTCTTTAAAAGAAATATATGAATATAATAAAAATAGAAGGTTTAATGATATTTCAATTTTTGAAATAGGAAAAAGTTTTTATAAAGAAAATAATGAATACAAAGAACAAACAAAACTAGCTCTTTTAATGAGTGGAGTTTATTTAGAATCATTAAATAAATTAAAAGTAGATTTTTATATTATAAAAGGAATTGTTGAAGAACTATTAGACTATTTAGGTTATAAAAATAGATATAATTTTACTACTAATAATATACCAAAAGAACTACATCCTAATATGAGTGCTACCATAACTATCGATAATAAAGAAATTGGTATAATTGGTAAAATTAATCCGACCATTACTAAAGATGATATATATGTATCAGAAATCAATTTAGATAAATTATTAGCTATTAAAACAAGTAAAATGAGCTTTAAAGAATTAAATAAATATCCATCTGTAATAAAAGATTTAGCCTTTATTTTAGATAAAGATATTGAAGCACAAGATATAGTAAAAGAAATTAAAAAAAGTGGTTCTAGTAAATTACAAAATATAGAAATATTTGATGTTTATACAGGAAATAATATAGATAAAAATAAAAAATCATTAGCATTTAAACTAACATTTACAGATAATAGTAAAACATTAACAGAAGAAGAAATAAATATTAGCATAAATAAAATAATTAATGATATTAGTAAGAAATTTAATGCAATATTAAGAGGAGATGATTTATAATAAAAGAAAAAATTGGAATTATTTCCGATATTCATGGTAACTATGAATATTTAAAAATAGTTGTTGAACAGTTACTATCAGAAAATGTATCTCATTTTATATTTGTAGGAGATATAATAACAGATTTTCCAAAAACAAAAAAAATAGTAGATTTAGTTAGAAAATTAGAAAAATTATATAAAGTTGATTTTGTTTTAGGTAATAGAGAAAAAGATATGATAGAGGGACAAAAAGGGAAAAAAGACTCTTGGAATGAAGAGTATCAAAATGGAACTTTATTATTAGCATATGAAGATTTAAGTTTGGATGATTTGGAATGGTTAAAACAAATGCCAGAGTATAAGGTTATTGAATTTCCTAATAAAGAAAAAGCTTTAATAAGTCATTTTTCATATACAGATGAAGTAAAAAAAATAATAAAAAATGAAAATATAGATATCTTAATTTTTGGTCATTCTCATCGAATGATAGATGAAGATAATAGAAAAAATAATGGAATATGGTATATTAATCCTGGTAGTGTTGGATTAACTGAAGATGGAATATCATATGGTGGTACTTATGGTGTATTAAATGTCTCTGCAGATAAGATAGAATATGAACAACGTAAATTCATTGCGGATAAACAAACGATTGATAAAATATATAGTGAACTTAACAATAAAAGATTACAAAAATCATATTGGGATTTATTATTAGATTTATCAATGCAAACAGGTAGAAATATAAATGCAACTTATTTTGGAGAAATACAAAGATTAACAGGTTTATACGATAAGGATAAAAACAAAAGAATAAAAAATGGCTTTTATAATCCACTTCCAATAGAAAAAAGTTTAACTACAGGATATAATTACGATATTAATAATAATCCATTTAAATTTAGAAGAGAATACCATACCTTAGGAAATAAAGTATTTATAAATGAAAAAGATTATAATAAAAATTTTACTGCAAATATGAAAGTACTAAATGATGATGAAGCAAGAGAAGAAATATATCGTATAGCTTTAAATAATACTCTATATTATGCTACTACATATGAAAAAACATTAGATAGTAATATTAATAGATATAATATTCAATATAAAAACCGTTAAATGAAGATTTATTAAAATCTTCTTTTTTTTGTAAATTAGTTTGTAAATTTATTGATTTTTTAAATATATCATGTTATAGTATAAAAAAGATTACTTAAATTAGTTATAAAAAATAAAATTTTTGGGGGAAAAGATGAATAATGAAAGAATATCAATAGAAATATTAAAATATAAAGATAAAATACTCTCATTATCTTCTGTTAGTAAAATAAATTGTAGTAAACCTAATGAGTTAATAGAAGAAATATGTAAAATGCAAAAATCCAATATAGAATGGATAAGAATATTAAAAAAAATAATAGAACAAAGAGGAAAAAAATATAATTTAAAATTAATAAACGGAATTAGAAATAATATAAAATGGAATGCTTTATTATTTGTAGAAGAAGGATTTGATATAAATTCCTTAGCTAAAGATGAAGAAAATGGAATTATATTTTTTGCACCAGATTTATATCGCGAATATTTTTTAGATAAAAAAGTTATAGTATTTGATGCATTTTATATTCAAAAAGAAAAATATTTTGCAGAACAAAGAAGTTTTGCAAAATTAGTTAAAAATGGTATAAATAATAGTCTATATGATAATGAAATCAATAATTTATATGAATTATTATTTAATGAATATAAAAATAAAGAGAAGAGGAGTAAATATGTTAGAAGTAAAAAAGTTTAAATCTATGAATGAAGTATTAAAACAACAAAAAGAATTAGAAAGAGCTTGCAGTGATGAAGATATTTTAGATGAAGTAAAGGATAATATTTATCTAGATTTAGTAAATATTAATAAATTTATTACTGATATTAGAAAGACGAAGATGACAAATCAAACTTGGTTAGAATTATTATTAAATATTCTAAATTCTCGTCAAGATAGATATAATTATAAATTACAAGTTATAAGTGGCACTAAAAGTCATGAGAAAGTATATACATTTGAAAATTTTAATAAAGTAGAAGTAAAAGAAACTAATGAAGTAGATAAATGGAATGCAGCCATTATTGTTAGAAGTGATATAGATATAATTAAATTAACTAGTCCATATGAAAATGGTTCAGTATTCTTTATGCCTAGTGCTTATAAAGAATATTATCGTACTAAACTATTTGTAACATATGATACATTTAAAGATGAATTATGTATACCGAGCTATTTAGCAGAAGAAAAGAGTATTGAAGATTTATTAATGTATGGTGAAGAGTGTGGTTTAACTGAAAAAGAAGTAAAAAAACTAAATGAAATAGTCTTTGCATTATATAAAGAACAACGAAAAGATAAAAAGAGAGTTTTAAAAAGATGAAAGTAGCAATCCATTCTCTAGGATGTAAAGTAAATATTTATGAAAGCGAATACGTAATTTCGCTTTTAAAAAAGAATAATTATCAAATAGTAGATTTTTCTTCTTTTTCTGATATTTATATTATCAACACTTGCAGTGTTACTAATGAAAGTGATCGTAAAAGTAGAAAAGCAATTTCACAAGCTAGAAAAAATAATCCTAATGCTATTATCATAGTTATGGGATGTTATTCACAATTAAAAGCAGATGAAATTGAAGCTGATATTATTATTGGCAATAAAGATAAATCAAAAATAATTGAATTAATCAACGAGTATCAAGCTAAAAAAGAAAAAGTCAAAAAAATATATGATTTAAAACATACTACTTTTGAAAATATGGAAATAGATAAATTTATAAATCACACGAGAGCCTTTGTAAAAATACAAGATGGCTGTAATGCTTTTTGTTCTTATTGTATTATTCCATACACAAGAGGAAACATAAGAAGTAAGAATAAAGAAGATGTTATAAACGAGATAAAAAAATTAGTAGATAATGGCTATCAAGAAATAGTATTAACAGGAATACATACTGGAAAATATGGAATAGATCTAAATACTAATTTAGAAACATTATTAAAAGAATTAGTAAAAATTAAAGGACTTTATCGACTTCGTCTATCATCAATTGAAATCAACGAAATAACAGAGGGAATAATCAAATTAATAAAAGAAAATAACATAATGGCAAAACACTTACATATTCCTCTGCAATCGGGTAGTGATAAAATATTAAAATTAATGAATAGACACTATGATACAAAATATTTTTATGAGAAAATAAAAAAGATAAGAGAAGAAATTCCTGATATTTCTATTACAACTGACTTAATCGTGGGTTTTCCATATGAAACAGAAGAATGCTTTGCTGAAACAATAGATTTATTAAAAAAGATAAAATTTTCTCATATTCATACTTTTCCTTATTCTAAAAGAGATGGTACTAAAGCTAGTTTAATGCCCCAAATAGATGGAAATATAAAAAAGAAAAGAGTAAAAGAAGTATTAGAAATATCAAACTACTATGAATCTGAATTTTATAAACAAAGTATAAATAAAATATATGATGGAGTAAGTGAAGTAAAAGAAGACAAAACAATTATTCATACTACTAATTTTATTCCTGTAATTATTCCAAATAAAATTTCTAATAATAAAATAGTAAATATTAAAATTACTAAAGTAGATAACTTGAAAGTATATGGAAAAGAGCTTATTTAAAAAGCTCTTTATTTAATAATTCAATATTCTCAGCCATTATAGTTAAATAATTTTCATTAGTATTACTAATCGCACCATCTATTGAATTCATACCATTTAAAGTTAAAAGTTCTACTTGATAATCATTTATTAAACTATTAACAGTATCATTACTAGTAGTATCAAGAGAATATATGTATTTAATATTACCATCACTAATTAACTTCTTAACCTCATTAATAACCGGTTCAGTCAACTTTTCATTATCTTCTAGAGAAATTACTTTTACATCATATCTTTCTAAAAATAATAATGCATCATTATCAACAACAATAGTTTTATAACTAGCATTGCTAATATCATCTTTTAAATCAGCATCTAACTTTGATAAATCGTATTTTAAAGTTTCATAATTATTATTAATCTCTTCGATTAAATAAGGATTAGTAATATATTGCTCCAAACCATTTTTAAGATTTTGTGCCATCATTAAATAATTGTATGGATTTAACCAAAGTTCTTCAACACCATTTTCATAATTCATACCAATTGCTACATCAATAACTTTTAAATCTTTATTTTTATTAATCAGTTTAACAGCGTAATCACGATCGATATCTAAACTATTAAAAACAAATAAATCTTTATTACTATATTCTTCTAACTTTTTATCAGAAATTGTATATTCATCAATATTTACTCCAGTTGGATAAATGCTAAAAATTCTTGCATTATTTCCATATAAACAATCAACCAAATAATTAATTGGATAAACAGTAGTATATATATCAATATCTTCCATTGTATCACGCTTAAAAAAACAACCAGTAAGCATTAACGCTATTAATAATAAACAAAAACATCTTCTTATTCTCTTCATCTTTTACCTTCCTTTTTTATAACCGGATCATAACCATAACTACCAAAAGGATTACATTTTAAAATTCTTCTAATTGCTAAAAAGCTTCCCTTTATACTACCATACTCATCAATTGCTTCAATCGCATAATTAGAACAAGTAGGAATATGTCGACAATAGTTATGAAAATTTCCTGGTATACTTTGATAACATTTTATTAAAAATATCAATATTCTTTTCATTTAAATCACAATATTATTTTACATTATTTTTTATCTTTTGTCTAGTAGTTGTAATTTTATTTTTAATTTATATAAATAAGTGTTATAATACTTATGGAGGAAGAAAATATGAAAATATTTGAAAAATTTGATTTTAATCCAACTGATATAAATCTATATTATGCAGCCTTTACTCACACATCATATACTAATGAAAATCCTAGTTATATGAATTATGAGAGATTAGAATTTTTAGGAGATGCTGTATTAGAATTAATAATTAGTGATTATTTATATAAAGAAAGACATTTAGAAGAAGGTATGATGACTAAAATGCGTGCGTCTTATGTATGTGAAAATGCTCTTGCAACTTATGCAAGTGATTTAAAATTTCAAGAAGATATAAAATTAGGAAGCGGTGAATCAGGACCAAACAATACTATTCTTGCCGATGTTTTTGAAGCCTTTGTTGCAGCTTTATATTTAGATCAAGGTTTTGAATTTACTAAAAAATTAGTTTTAGATATAATAATAAAATATATAGAAAAAGGAATAGACTTTTTACAAGATTATAAATCAAATCTTCAAGAATTAGTTCAAACCGTAAAAAAAAGTGTCGTTTATGAAATAATAGATGAAAAAGGACCAGCGCACAATAAAACATTTACTTGTCAAGTAAAAGTAGATGGAGTAGTATTAGGAAAAGGAGTAGGAAGTAGCAAAAAAGCAAGTGAACAAGAAGCCGCTAAAGATGCATTATCAAAACAAGCTAAAATAGTTAATAATTAAAAAATAATTGGTAATAATAAAAATGGTGATACCATGAAAAAATACTTACCAATTATTTTTATTATTTTTATTTTACTTTTATACCTTATAAAAGATAAAGAAATAACTAAAAGCATTTTTTTTGAAGAAGAAAATAATTTCTATGAAGTATATAATATAGAATTTAATAATATAAGTTTTACTAAATATAAACAAATTTTTGATAATATAGAAGAAGATAAGTATAAAATACTAAACTATAAATTTATTAATAACTATAATAAAGAAATAACAGCCAAAATAAATAATATAAAAATAGAAGGAGGAAGTTATTTAGAAGCATTAGATGAGTATATTAATAAATATTTATCTATTTTAGAAAAATATGATATAGAAAGTGAAATAAGTAAAATTAAAAATGCCAATATGTTAATTAAAGAAATAAAAATATATACAACTAAAGATATTTATAACATATTAATAAATTATTAAAAAAAGATGCTTATGCATCAAAATTTTCTATATAAACCAATTGCTTTTCCTAAAATATCTACTTTATCTAATATAATTGGATTCATAAAATCATTTTCCGGTTGTAGGCGATAATAACCATTTTCCTTATAAAAAGTTTTTAAAGTAACCTCATTATCATCATTCATAGCAACAACTTTATCACCATTTTTAGCAGTATTACATCTTTCTACAATAACAATATCTCCATCATGAATACCAGCATTAATCATACTCTCGCCATCTACTTCTAAAGTAAAGACTTCCTTTTTTTTAGGAATTAAATAACTAGGTAGCGAAAAGAACTCATTAGGAACCTCAATAGCCTCAATAGGATTACCAGCGGTTATTCTTCCAAGTAGAGGAACATTAACAACTTCTTCTGATTTAACGTCATATTCATTTGGAACCAATAACTCTAATAAATGATTACCTTGTTCGCTTCTTTTTAATAGTCCTTTATTAATCAAATGATTAATATGAACATGAACAGTTGCTGGTGATTTTAAATCCATTGCCTTACATATTTGACGAACAGAAGGTGGATACTTATTTTTAGCGGAAAATTGCTTAATAAAATCCAAAACTTCCTTTTGCTTATTAGTAAGATTTGTATAATTATCAATTTTTTTCATAGTAACCCTCCTTGAAAATATATTAACATAAAAAAAAACAAATGTCAAACATTTGTTTAAAAATATTTATTTATTCCTTGATAGGTATTTCTTCTTGCCATCTCTTTATCTATATCATTTAAAACACAAAACTTTTTCAATAACCAACTAGGTGCAACTAAAGTAGCAGGATCAGGATCTGCACTAATACGATGAATAACAATTTTCTCATCTAATAATTCTAATTGTTTAATAACAATATCTATATATTCTTCTTTAGTTAAAATATGAAATTTCTCTTTATTATATAATTCTTCTAATTTAGTATCTTTAATAATATTTAACATATGAATTTTAATACCTTGAATATCTAATTTATTAAGATATTTAACAGTATCTAACATCATTTTCTCATCTTCATAAGGAAGTCCATTTATTATATGAACAACTACTTCAATATTATTTTTTCTAAGTAAATTAACCATATTTTCAAATTCTAATAAACTATGACAACGATTGATTAACTCAGAAGTAGTCTTGTGAATGGTTTGCAAACCAAGTTCAATAGTTAGATTAGTTTGACCATTAAGCCAAGTTAAATAATTTAAAACCTCATCACTAATCGCATCACATCTAGTAGCAAGCGTAATACCAATTACATCTTTAACATTTAAAAAAGGTTCAATTTTAGCCTTTAAAACACTAACGGGAGCATAAGTATTACTACGAGCTTGAAAGTATGCTATGTATTTACCTTGCCATTTTTTATTCATAACATTTTTAATTTTATCAAATTGCTCTAATAGACTATCATTAACATTACCACCAAATTCACCACTACCAGTTTTAGAACAATAAATACAACCTCCAACACCTTTAGTACCATCAATATTTGGACAAGTAAAGCCACCATTAAGGCTTACTTTCATAACTTTAGTTTTAAATTTAGTTTTATAATGATAATTTAGAGTATGATATCTTTTATTATCTAAAGAATATTTAAACATAAAACACCTCAAAAATATTTTAACATAAAAATTACTATATTTATTAAAAAAAGTTTGCAATAAGTAAATTTATATGAGTGATGATACTCCAATAGGGACAACAACATTTAATTCTTGCGGTAAAGAAGTTAAATTAGTTAGCAAACAAATAGTAAAAGAAGATATTGATCATTACAATGTTATTACATATTATCATATAAATTTATTTACAAATGGAATTTTGACATCTTGTCGTTATAGTAACTTATATCCAATACTAAATATGAAATATGTAAAAGATAATCGCAAATTAAATAAAAAAGATGATCTTAATATAAATAACAAATGGTTTGAAGGTTTAAGAGTTGCAGAACAAGATTTAAACATAAATAAAGATGGTAATAGCTATATGGGAGATACTATTTTAGAACATATAAATATTTTAGAACAACTAGATATAAAAAACCAAAATTAAAATATAAACATAAGCATAGAAAAATACCATAAATAATAATAAAATAATTGCAATTTTAACTTAAATATGCTATTCTTAATATAGTAAAGGAGAATCAAGATGGAGAAAAGAAAAATATATGGAACAATAATAGGAGTAGCAGCCTTTGTCGCATTTATAGTCGGTATTACCTATGCATGGTTTACATGGAATAGTAATGATACCATATTATCAGGAGAATCAGGTTGTTTTACTATTGAATATAAAAATGGCTCTGCTATTTCTGGTAATATTAGTCCATCAAGCGACTATACAGGGGGAAAAAGTACAACCACAACAATGAATATTAATGCAAGTTGTACAACAGAAGGAGAAGCAACAATAAATTTAACAACTCATGATACAACAACAGTTTCTCTAGATGATGGAGCAGTAAAATACGCTGTTTATAATGGACAAACTTTAGTAAATGAAGGAACAATAACTGGATCAACTCAAGCATTAGCGACCGTTGATTTAACAAAAACAGCAACAACATATACTGTATATGTATGGTTAGATGGTAACATAACAGATAATACATATATTGGAAAATCATATTCTGGTCAAATTAGTGTATCAGCAATTCAAACTGAAAGTTAGAAACAAGTTATAGCACCTCGCTTATAGTATATTAACAAACAAAAGTATGTTTTGACATACTTTTTTAATATATATTATTGACTTTAAATAAAAATTATATTAATATAGCTAGAAAGGGGGAAAATTATGAACTTTACTAGTGAAAAAGAATTTAATGAATTCAAAAAAATACTAACCTTTCTAGCAGCGGGTTCTCAAGGAGAATGTTTTTTAGATGATAAAAAGAAAATAGTTTATAAATTATTTTTTGATTGTTTTGATGAAGATTATTCTTGTTATTATGATAAAGATGAAATATTAGGATTTAACCATTTAAAAAACAAAACTTTTATTTGGCCAACTAATTTAATAACTTGTAATTCTAAAATAATTGGATATACAGCACCATATATAAAAGCACAAAATCTATATAAAACAAATCCATTAACTATTAATCTAGATAATTTAGAATTAGCTATTAAAAAGGCATACGTGGATTTAAAATTATTAGAAAAAAACAATATCGTAATTTTTGATATTATGTATAATCTTTTATTTAGTAAAACAAATTTATATGCAATTGATAATACTGAATATTGTAAAGGAGAAGAAACCATAGAAAATTACAGAGCTTTTGGTAAATCAATTTCTTATTTTTTAGTAGATGGTTATTTTAACAATTTTATTAAACAAGATAAAATATTAAATGAAATGTTTTATTCTTTAGATATCAATATATTAGAATTTTTAAAAGAATTTAGAATGAAACTTAGTGCTAATATAGGAAGTGAAATAACAAAGTTACAAGAAGCCAAAAAATTAATCAAAAAAACATGTCCCGAACATTATATACGAGAAATAAAAAAATAGGAAGTGAAATATGGAAGATAAAATATTAGAAATTGTTAGCAAATATGATTATCGAAAAGGATTGAAATATCAAGGAAAAATAAGCTTTTATAAAAAAATGAATGGTAATAATTTTGATATTTTAGAATTTCATGCTTCATCAGAAAGAAATTATTTTGTCAATTATTTAGTAACTGTAATTATTAAAAATAATAATATCATCGATTCTTCTTGTAATTGTCCACAATATCAATTAGCAGGCTCTTGCAAACATTTAGCGGCCACTTTAATACAAAATCAAAATGAAATATTTAATATTAATAATTATGATATAAATTATTCAAAAGAAATAATAAACTTATTTTATGAGCAAAATAAAAATAAAAACAAATTAAAAACTAAAGTTAATTTAGAAATTAATATCAATCAAGTTAAATACTATCGTCAAACATATACTAGTATTAGGATGAATATTGGAACTAGTAAATTATATTCTCTTAACTCTAAAACAAATAAATTATTAGATATTATGAAAGCTAAATGCGGTGAACTTTCTTTTGGAAAAGAATTTACTTTTAATTACGATCTAAATTATTTTGCCCAAGAAGATATAAAAATACTTAAATATCTAGAATATTTAAGACAAAAAACGGCTCATTATTATAATTTTAGTAATTTTCATTTACTAAAAGAAGATTTAGATAATTTTATAAAATTATTAGAAAATAAAGGATTTACAATAAATAATCAAAAATTTCATGGTTTTATAATTGATAATCCTTATAAAATAAATCTTTCTAAAAAAGAAAAATATGAACTAACAATTACTAATAATAACTTTAATAGATTAGCAACTGGTAGTAATTTTATAATTGCAAATGATTTATTATATCAAGTAGATAATAATATTTTATCTATAATAGATAAAATGGAAGAATACGAATTAGATAAGCTAGTTTTTGAAGACGAAGAATTAGAAGCGTTTACTAAAGGAATTTTACCTATTATTAAAGATGATATAAAATTAGATAGTAATTTAGAAGATAAAATCATAATTAATTCTAAACCGAAAGTAAAATTATATATAGATTACTATTACACCTCGCTTATTTGTAATATAAAACTTACCTATAAAAATGTTGAAATAGATTATTTTGAAAAAGAAGTAAACATTATTCGTGATCTTTACAGTGAACAAGAAATAGTAGAAGATTTATTAAAATATAACTTTAAAATAGAAAATAATCGTTTTATAATTAATGATATAGACAAAATAGGAGAGTTTTTAACTACTTATTTAACCTCATTGGTGGAAAAATATGAAGTTTATACAAGTAAAAAAATAGAAGAGACTAAAATAGTAAAAAGTAACATTAGATCGACTTTTTCTATTGGAAAAGATAATATCTTAAGTTATAATTTTGATTTTGATGATATAGATAGTACAGAAATATTAGATATTTTAAATAGTTTAGAAGAAAAGAAAAAATATTATCGTCTAAAAAATGGTAATATTATTAACTTATATGAAGATGATGAATTACAACAATTAAATAATTTAAAAGATGATATGAATCTTACTAATAAAGATTTAGTAAATAAAAAAGGAATAATTCCAAAATATAGAGCAATATATTTAGATAGCTTAAAAAATGATAAATATAGTATTATTAACACAGATAATTTATTTAATGATTTGATTGAAAAGTTTAATACATATAAAAACATTGACATTGATTTTTCTAAAGATAAAATCCTTCGTGATTATCAAAAAGTAGGAGTAAAGTGGTTTTATAATATTTATAAATGCGGTTTTGGTGGTATACTTGCTGATGAGATGGGACTAGGTAAGAGTATTCAATTAATTTATTTGATTAAAGAAATATTAAAAGAAAAAAAAGATGCCAAAATCTTAATAGTGGCTCCAACTTCTTTAATTTATAACTGGAAAAACGAGTTTGATAAGTTTGCAAAAGAGTTAAAATATAAAGTGTTTTCTGAAAATAAAAAGAAAAGAGAAGAAGAATTAAACGATATTAATAATATTAATATTTTAATTACTACTTATGGTTTAATTAGACAAGATTTAGATATTTATAAAGAAATGTCCTTTGAATTAATGGCAATTGACGAGGCTCAAAATATTAAAAATCCAAACGCTCAAATAACTAAAAGTATTAAACAATTAATTGCAAATACTAAAATAGCTTTAACTGGAACACCAATAGAAAATAGTGTCAGTGAATTATGGAGTATATTTGATTTTATCATGCCGGGATATTTAGTTAATCTAAAATCATTTAATAAAAAGTATAATACAATAGAAGAAAATAAATTAGACGACTTACAAAAACAAATAACACCATTTATTTTAAGAAGGAAAAAAAGCGATGTAATATTAGAATTGCCTCCAAAAATAGAAAATAATATCTATATTGATCTAAATAAAGAACAAAGAGCATTATATATAAAAGAAGTAGAAAAAACAAAAGAAGAAATTGATAAAATTATTAAAGAAGAGGGATTTAATGCTGCTAGATTTAAAATATTACAACTATTAACTAAATTAAGAGAACTATGTGTTGATCCTCATATTTTATACAAAAATTATCCTAAAGAAAGTTCAAAAATAGAACAACTAATAAAAGTAGTTCAAGAAATAATAAATAACAATCATAAAATATTAATTTTTACAAGCTTTAAAACTGCTTTAGAAATAATAAAAGAAAAACTAAATGAAAATAATATATCTACTTACACAATAGATGGCAGTGTTTCTTCTAAAAAAAGAATGGAGTTAGTATCAAAATTTAATAAAGATAACACTAATGTTTTTATAATTACTCTAAAAGCAGGAGGAACAGGTCTTAACTTAACTGGAGCAGATGTAGTAATTCATCTTGATTTATGGTGGAATCCACAAGTAGAAAATCAAGCAACAGATCGGGCTCATCGTATAGGACAAAAAAATACAGTTGAAGTAATTAAGTTAATATGTAAAGGAACAATAGAACAAAGAATTTTAGAATTACAAGATAAAAAGAAAAAACTAGCTAATATTTTATTAGAAACAGAAAATCGTGATCAAAATATTATTGCTAGTTTAAGTGAAGCGGATATAAAAAAATTATTGCAATTAGATAATATAGAATAACAGGCTTTAAGCCTGTTTTGCTATGTATTCTTCATAAGTTAAATTAAAATTATGAATATCATTTGCTACTTCTTTACCTAAATAGCGAAAATGCCAATCTTCAAACATATAACCAGTAATATTCTCATATCCTCTTTTATATCTTAAAATAAAACCGTATTTGTATGAATTATTAACTAACCATGTATATTCAGAATCATCCTCATCTATCAAAGTCCAATTCTTATTTAAAATATCAACTGCTAATCCTGTTTGATGTTCTGAATATCCCGCTCTAGCTGAATATGTTTCCGCGTTAGTAAAACCATCTTCTAATACATATTTGTTATATAACCAATCTTGATAATCATAAGAGCGATAAGCAGAACCTGCGTAAATATTAATTTTATCCTCTTTAGCAGCTTTAGCCATATTCTCAAAAGCCAAAGCAGCTTCTTTTCTTAATTTTTGCCCTTCAGTTGCATACTTTGTATCAATTAAAACTAAATCATCAGGTTCATAATCTTCATCTAATTTATGATATTTATTTACAAGAATTTTAATATCAGTCTCATTACTAACGTTGTTAACATTAGTATAATATTCTTGATCAAGACCAATATTTACATAAGTAACAATATCTTCATATGTTAAATCTTTCTTAAAATCTTTAGCAAAATAAGAGTAATCAAGTTTGTTTTCATCATATTTAAATGCAATATAGCGCCCGATATTTTCTTTCTTAAAATAATCTAGTTTAATATAGTTAGTAATATCACTATCATATTTAGAATTAGTAATTAAATTAATTTCTTTTTCATCAAAAGTATCATAAATCAAATTAATATCTTGAATAGAATATCCAAGTTCAATTAATGAATTAATATTTTTAATAAAATTATCGCTATTTACATAAGTAATATCTTCATAAAATGTAGTATAATCCTTATTAAAATCTTTATCATTTTTATCCATTTTTAATGTCTTAGAAGTAGTTAAATTAAATAACAGGACAGTTATACAAACAACAAAAATAATAATTAATAATATAATAATAAACACCCTTTGATTAGCTTTTCTTTTTTTCAATGTATCACCCTCAATATAATTATATAAGAAAAAAATATAAATAGCAATAAATTAAACAAATGTATCATATTTACTTGACAAAATCATAAAAAAGTGGTAAAGTATAAGGCGATTTATATGAAAGAAGGGGGTTAGAATGCGCAGTAATTTAAAATTAACTATAACAATCGGAATTATTTTTGTCTTCGTTGGTATTGGTTTTTTAAGCTATAATTTCATTAGTGAAAGAAGAGAACTTGTATTTAGTAATTTTAACCTAGATTTATCAGATGATAATATTACTAAAAGTCAGACTAATGAAGAAGAAACCCCTAAAGAAGATTCAGCTCAAGAAACTACTGAAGTAGATGAGAATTATGAATATTATATTGGTAAAATAGAAATACCAAAGATAAACTTAACTCGTGGTTTTTATGATAAAAATTCTTCTTTAAACAATGTTAATTGGAATATAAAAGTATTAAAAGAATCTGATTATCCCAATGTTAATAATGGAAATTTAATACTTGCTGGGCATTCAGGTAACTATTCTAATAGCTACTTTGCTAATTTATACAAATTAGATAAAGGTGATCAAGCATATATTTATTATGATAATGTTAAATACATATACGAAGTAGTAGATATATATAACGAGGATAAAGATGGTAACGTTAAAATCAAAAGAAATCCTAATAAAACGGTTTTAACCCTAATAACGTGTACCAAAGATGATGAAGAACATCAAACCATATACATATTAGAACTTGTAGACAAAAATAATCTATAAGTTGACAAAAAGTAAAAAAAATAGTAGAGTATTAAGAGTAATTAAGAAAGGAAGGTTTTGGATGAAAAAGACAAAGAAATTTTTAAAATTTAGTTTATCAATGATTATGGTTGCTTTAATTATGGTATCTAGTTTAATGCCTGTTAAAGCAATAACAGCACCAAATAGCTTAATTATTGATAATTATGAGGCAGGATATGCAAATAATCCACTTAAAATTAATCGTAGTTTCCAAGTAAAACAGGCTAGTGATGGAAAATATGTATATTGTATGGCATATAACTTATTAGTGCCTAAAAATACTAAATATATTAATAAAGGAGTAACTAATGATGCGGGAGTATCATATATCATTAGCCAAGGAGCAAATGATAAAACATTAAATGAATATTTTGTAACTCAAGTTGCTTTATGGATTTATTTACTTGATAAAAATTTAATGCAAGATAGTAGTGCCGGAAGTATTAAAGCATATCGTAGTACTGTTTATAGTAGTAGTTATGATAACAATGGTTTAGCTAAACAAATAAGACAACTTGTATCAGATGCTAAAAGTGCTAAAAAAACACAAGAGCCTACTTTAAGTATTAGTAATATGGTAGCAATTACTAAAGATGCTAATAATTATGTAACATCAACAATTTATGTAAATACAACTGCAAGTGATTATCAAATAAGTTTAGAAAATGCTCCAAGTGGTGCTACATATGAAAAAGTAAATAAAGGTTTTATAGTTAAAATACCTACTTCAAGTGTTAAAAATTCAAAGGTTAGCTTTAAAGCTGTAGTTACTGCTACAGGACAAAAGACTGAAGCATATATATATAATGCAACAGATTCTTCTTATCAACCAGTAGTAACTCCATATACTAAAGAAGTAAATCTAAAAGATGATGTAACTTTAACAATTACACCAACACCAGAAGAAATACCAACACCTGAGCCAACACCAGAAAAGCCAGTTATATCAATAATAAAACGTGATAAAGACACTAACGAAGCTTTAGAAGGTGCAACATTAATCTTAACTGATGATAAGGGAAATGTTATAGATGAGTGGGTTACTACAAAAGAAGCACACGTAATTGAAAATCTAGATAATGGAACATATACTCTAAAAGAGAAATCTGCACCAGATGGTTATGAGTTAACTGAAGAAGAAATGACTTTCAAAGTAACTGATGAGACAGGTAATAAAACGATAACATTCTATAATGAAAAAATAGAAGAAGTACCTGAGACACCCGAGGAAATTATTGAAGTTCCAGTTGAGAGTACTGGTATGAATAAATCGGCAGTAGGAATCGTTTTTGGAATAGCAGCAATTGCATCAGGTATTGCGATAATTTATAGAAAAGCAAAAACAAATAAATAAGAATAAAAAAGAATAAAAAGTTTGGGGGTGAAAAATATGAGATATATTGAACTACCTGAAAAGTTAATAATACTATTAGAGACAATATTAGAATATAAAATATTAGTATTTATGGTTGCATTTCTAATTGTATTTACTTTTCTGGTAATTAATAAGCGAATTACTAAAAAGAAATATGTTGCTTTAGTAAGCGTAACATTTCTAATTAGCTTAATTATTACTGCATTTACAACAGATAGCAGTGTAACTGAAACATTTAATAATGTTATCAATAATATATTTACAGCGATTTATTTTCCATCAGTGGAAGTATATATAGCTATACTAATAATTATGTTTATTGCAGTAATTAACGCATTTGTTAATAAAAAAATGCAAAATGCATATAAAATAAATAATATTATCATGTTTTTCACACTAGTATTCTTGTTTATAAGCTTTCTGTTGACTATTTCTGATAATAGAATTGATGTTTTTGATACTACTAGTATTTATACTAATGTTAATTGTTTGGTTTTATTACAACTTAGTACGAGTGTATTCATCCTGTGGTTAATAATATCAATAATAATTTATACAGTAAATGCAATAATGAATAAGATTAATCCAAAAGAAGAAGTAGCAAAAGTAGTAAAACCAGTTATTAATCAAAATTCATTACCAAATAAAGAAATAGTAATTGAATGTGATGAAGAAATAATTACAGATTTTCCTAAAGATGAAGATGATGATTTAATAATAGAGAGCCCTGTTATAATGAAACAAGAAGAAAAATTCACTTTAAACGATTACAAAATATTTAATCGTATGTTAAAAAATACTTTAATGTTAAATAGTTATAAAGGACGTATTACAGTTGCTGATATGTTAAATCCAGCTACATTAGGAAATTATACTGAAGAAGAATATAGAATATACAAAAAAATATTACATACATATATTGATTAAGACAGTGTCTTAATCAATTTTTATTGGCTCTTGACATTTGAGTGGGGAGCAAATTGGAAAACTTCACACCTATTTGGTGGGGAGTTTTCTTCATATATCT
>CALVSA010000001.1 GCA_944358825.1 uncultured Bacilli bacterium | reverse complement strand
TAGAACAATTGTCAAGTCAAGTGTCAACAAAATAATTACTCTAAGTAATTAAAGGAATTTTTCATGCTTTTGTCCTGTAAATATGCTTTAATTGCTTGATTTAAAACAACTAATATGTTATTATGTAAATAGTAAAGGAATAGAAGTAGAAAGGAAGAAATAATATGAAAAATACTTTCAAGAAAGTTACTTTTGGTATGTTATTTACAGTTTTAGTAATAACATTATCAATTATTAATAAAGATCATCTTGAAGAGGTTAAAGCCGCAGGAGGTTGTCCTACCCATACTAATTACTATTTTTATAGTTTAGTTGCCAGCTATGATAGCTATTTAGACGAAGAGTTTCCTTATCACAGGGTACATACGTCATATTTTTCTGACGAATTACCAGAAGGTGCAGTAGTTGACACAGCACAATATAATTGGCTTGATTTAGGTAGTGGAGAAAATGGATGGACAATTAGAAAGTTTTGGAACATCAAATATTATCAACCAGATGAACTTGATGTTGTAAAAAATGGCGATGAATGGTATTTTCTACATGCTCCAGCGTGGGTTGATGATGGAAAAGGAGAAGAAAGTGAAGATGCAGTTGATGTAACAGAATATAATATAGAAGACATAATAAGAAATAGCTATTATGCAGAAGCATCAGATGGTACTATGGCACTTAGAATCCAAGATTCAGCTACCAATACAATTTCAGGTACTATTGTTAGAAGAATAGAAGATACTTGGATTGATTTTGCAGCCATGGTAAAAGCTCAAGCTAATGGTACTGAACATCCAACGCACGGACAAATATGGCTTCCAGCAGTATTAGAAGTAACATTCGAAGTCTGCGAAGAAATAGAAGAACCAGACACAGAATATAATGTCGTTGTAAAATATGTCGATGATGAGAGTGGTGATACACTAAAAAGTGATAAAGACCTAGGTAACTATGCCACCGGAGAAGAATATTCAGCTACATGTGATGATGCAATTGGGGAATATGAGTTAGTTAGTCAAAAAGAATTAGGTGGAGTAATGGCAGATAGTAATGTTACTCTATATTGTAGATATAGCAAATCTGAACCCGAACCAGGACCTGAACCAGAGCCAGAATATAATGTTGTTGTAAAATACATAGATGATGAGAGTGAAGAGGAAATAAGAAATCAAACAAATCTTGGCAAATTCAAAAAAGGTGAAGAATATTCGACTACATGTTTTGATACAGTTAGTGATTATCAATTAACAAGCGAAAAAGAACTTAGTGGAACGATGGCAGATAGTGATGTAACCCTGTATTGTAGATATAAAAAGCCCGAACCAGAACCTGAACCAGAGCCAGAATACAGTGTTATTATTAAATATATAGATGATGAGACAGAAGAAGAAATAGAAGAACAAACAAACCTTGGAAAGTTTAAAAAAGGAGAAAAGTATTCAGCGCCATGTTTTGATACAATTAATAATTTTCAACTAGTTAGCCAAAAAGAAATTAATGGTACAGTTGAAGATAAAAATGTAATATTATATTGTAGATATAGAGAGCCAGAACCAGAGCCTACTTATAGTTTAACAATTAACTATTTAGGAAAAACAACAAAAGAGCCTTTAAGAGATCCTATTGTCCAGATCAATAAATATACAACTGGAGATAAATACACAGCAACATGTTTGGATTCAATTGGAAGTACGTACATATTGGATAGTTATACAGGAAATTTAACTGGTACATTTGCCGATCAAGATATTGAAATAAATTGCTTATATACAACTGAGGCAATACAAACATCTGATATGCCAATATATATAATATGTATTTTTGGAGTAGGTGCTTTAATATATAGTATTATTTATATAAGAAAAAGAAAGCTTAACTAAAAAAAGTTAAGCTTTTTAGTTAAGATGCAAAAATTATTAAATAACTTCTAAAAAAAGCTTGCAATTCATAAAATAATTTGATACAATATTGAACGTATAACTGGCTTAGATGTGCAAAGTTGCTGATACACCCGGTTAAGTTGTTGGTGTTTAACGAGGTATCAGGTAATTTGTACGGAGCAAGTCTGTACTAGATATAGGCGAAGGGAGGATAACATATGTCAAACACAAAGTTGAGTATCAAACTTAAGGCGTATGAACACAGTATTATCGATAAAGCAGCAGCAAAAATCGTTGATACTGTAAAAAGGACCGGTGGCGAAGTAAGTGGACCAATCCCACTTCCAACCGAAATCAAAAAATACACAATCTTAAGAGCGGTACATAAGTACAAAGATTCAAGAGAACAATTTGAACGTCGTACCCACAAAAGACTAATTGTTATCAACAACCCAAGTAAAGAAACTGTTGATGCACTTCAACATTTAGATTTACCAAGCGGTGTTGATATCCAAATCAAATTATAGAAAGGAAGATATTATGAAAGGAATCTTAGGTCGTAAGATCGGGATGACCCAAGTATTTGCTACTAATGGAAAATTAACTCCAGTAACAGTAATTCAAGTTGAACCAAATATTGTTAGTCAAATTAAAACTGAAAAAACTGATGGTTATAATGCAATCCAACTTGCTACTGTTGAGAAAAAAGAAACTAGAGCAAATAAACCAGAAACTGGTCATCTAAAAAAAGCTAATACCACACCTAAGCGCTTCTTAAAAGAAATTAGAGGTGTCGATGTTAGCGCATATGAATTAGGCAAAGAATTAAAAGCCGACATCTTTACTAAAGGAGAAATGGTTGATGTAACTGGCACTTCTAAAGGTAAAGGATTTCAAGGTGTTATTAAACGCCATAATCAATCACGTGGCCCAATGAGTCATGGTAGCCAATATCATCGTGGTGTTGGTTCTATGGGTACATTACTACCAATGCGTGTTTTACCAGGTAAGAAATTACCAGGACACATGGGAAATGTTCAAGTAACAGTGCAAAATCTAGAAGTTATCGATATTGATTTAGAAAACAATGTTATATTAATTAAAGGTAATGTTCCAGGACCTAAAAAATCTTTAGTATTAATTAAAACTGCTATTAAAAATCAAGATGTTACAAAAGATCCAGTAGAGTTAATTACTTATGAAGAAGTAGTTGAACCTACAGAAGAAACAACAGAAGTAGCAGAAGAAAGTACTGAAGAGACTCAAGAAGTAGAAGAAAGTAAATAAAACAGCATTGTTTTAAAGGAGGAAATAATATGTCTAAAATAGGTATGTTAAATCAAGATGGACAAAAGGTTAAGGACATTAACTTAAAAGATAATATTTGGAATATCGAACCAAATGATGCAGTTTTACATAATCACATTATCTTATCACAAGCATCATTAAGACAAGGAACTCATAGCACTAAAACTAGAACAGAAGTACAAGGCGGTGGCAGAAAACCATATCGTCAAAAAGGTACTGGTAATGCTCGTCAAGGAAGCATTCGCGCTCCACAATATCGTGGTGGTGGAATAGTATTTGGACCAAAACCAAGAGATTATTCAAAGAAAATGAATAGAAAAGAAAGAAGATTAGCTCTAAGATCAGCACTAGCGTACAAATTACAAGCTAACGAGTTAATCGTAATTGATAATATAGAATTAAAAACTAATAAGACTAAAGAAATGATAAGCTTATTAGAAAAATTAAATATTGCTAATAATAAAGTGTTAATCGTAATTGATGAGTTAGATGAAAACATTTGCTTATCAGCTAGAAATTTATCTAATATAAAAATATTATTACCAGAAGAAGTTAACACTCTAGATTTAGTAAGTGCAGATAATATGTTAATAACTGAAAAAGCATTAGAAAAATTAGAGGAGGGATTAACATATGAATAATTATCGCGATATAATTATTGCACCAATAGTAACAGAAAAAACAGCTGCTTGTGCTAATGAGAATAAAGTAGTTTTTAAAGTAGATTTAAAAGCGAATAAAACACAAATTAAACAAGCAATTGAAAAAATATTTGGTGTAAAAGTAATAAGTGTTCATACTCTTAATTCTCATCCGAAAAAAAGAAGAGTAGGAAAATATACTGGTATGACTAAAAAATATAAAAAAGCTATAGTTAAATTAGCTGAAGGAAGTAATATTAGTTTCGACTAATAAAAGGAGGAAGAGAACATGGCAATAAGAATATATAAACCAATAACAAATGGTTCAAGACAAAGAAGTGTTTTGATGAGTGATGAGATTACCAAGACTACTCCTGAAAAAAGCCTTGTTGTAACCAAGAAAAAAACTAATGGTCGTAACAATCAAGGAAAAATTACTGTTAGACATCGTGGTGGCGGTGTTAAAAGAAAATATCGTTTAATTGATTTTAAAAGAATTAAAGACGGTATTACCGCTGTTGTTGCTAGTATAGAATATGATCCAAACAGAAGTGCTAATATTGCTTTACTAAACTATAAAGATGGACAAAAAGCTTACATAATAGCACCTAAAGATTTAAAAGTTGGATCAATTGTTGAAAGTGGAGAAAAAGTAGATATTAAAGTTGGTAATGCAATGCCAATTATGAATATTCCAGTTGGTACAGTAATTCATAATATAGAACTACGTCCTGGAAAAGGAGCACAACTTGCTCGTTCAGCTGGTAATTCAGCACAAATATTAGGACGTGAAGATAAATATGTATTAGTAAGACTTGCCAGTGGTGAGACAAGAAAAATTTTAGGAACATGTCGTGCAACAATTGGTGTTGTTGGAAACGAAGATCACGGATTAGTTAAAATTGGTAAAGCCGGACGTACTCGTCATATGGGAATTAGACCAACAGTTCGTGGTAGTGTTATGAACCCTAACGATCACCCACATGGTGGTGGAGAGGGACGTGCACCAATCGGTAGAAGTGGCCCAATGACTCCATGGGGTAAACCAGCATTAGGTTATAAAACAAGAAAAAATAAAAAACAATCAGATAAATATATAGTTACTCGTCGTAAAAAGAAATAAAAGAAAGGATGATATAAATGCCAAGAAGTTTAAAAAAAGGACCTTTTATTGATAAGAGTTTACTTAAAAAGGTTCAAGCTTTAAATGAATCTGGAAAAAAAGAGGTTATTAAAACTTGGTCTCGTCGTTCAACTATTTATCCTGAATTTATTGGGCATACATTTGGTGTACATAATGGCCGCGATTTCATCCCAGTTTATGTTACTGAAGATATGGTTGGACATAAATTAGGAGAATTCTCTTTAACACGTAAATGTGGTGGCCACGGCGCAGATAAAGGTAAAAAGTAATCGGTTAGGAGGAATATAATGGAAACAAAAGAAGCTAAAGCAATAGCAAGAACCATTAGAATTGCACCTCTTAAAACTCGTTTAATTATCGATTTAATTAGAGGAAAAATGGTTACAGAAGCTAGAGCAATCTTAAAAAACCAACCACAAAGAGCTGCTAGAGTAGTAGAAAAAGTACTAAATTCTGCTGTTAGTAATGCAGTTAATAATAATAAGCTAAATGAAGAAAATTTATATGTTAAAACTTGTTATGTAGATGAAGGTATCGTTATGAAAAGAGCCAAAATGGACTCACGTGGACATGTTGGAAGAAACGATCACAAAACAAGTCATATTACAATAGTAGTAAGCGAAAAAAATAAGTAAAGGAGGAATTATTGATGGGACAAAAAGTAAATCCAATCGGACTTAGAATTGGCATCAATAAAGACTGGGAATCTAAATGGTATGCAGATAAAAAGAATACTCCAAAATTATTAGAAAACGATGTAAAAATCCGTAACTTTTTGATGAAAAAATACAAAAGTGCTGGAATTGCTAAAATCGTTATCGAAAGAAATAAAAATAGATGTGAAGTATTCATTCACGTTGCTAAACCAGGTTTAATAATCGGACAAAACGGTGCAGAAATTGAAAAAGTTAAAAAACAAGTATCAAAACTAGTAAATGAAGATGTACAATTTTCAATTTTAGAAGTTAAAAATCCTGATCTAGTAGCTCAATTAGTAGCGGATACAATTGCTCATAATATTGAGAATCGTGTATCATTTAGAGTAGCTCAAAAGAAAGCAATTAGAAATACAATGAAAGCGGGCGCTAAAGGAATCAAAACTTTAGTATCAGGTCGTCTTGGAGGAGCAGATATTGCTCGTGGTGAGAGATATTCAGAAGGAACTACACCACTACATACACTTCGTGCAGATATAGATTACGCAACAAGTGAAGCCGATACTACATATGGTAAAATCGGAGTAAAAGTATGGATTTATAAAGGCGAAATATTAGATGATAAAAAGGGAGGTAATTCTCATGTTAATGCCAAAAAGAACTAAACATAGAAAAACTTTCCGTCTTCCTTATGAAGGAAAAGCAAAAGGTAATACAAAAATAAACTTTGGTGAATATGGATTAATGGCTAAAGAAGGAGCATGGATTACTGCTCAACAAATAGAAGCAGCACGTATTGCCATGACTCGTTATATGAAACGTGGTGGTAAAGTATGGATTAATATTTTCCCTAACTTATCATTAACTAAAAAGCCATTAGAAACTCGTCAAGGTAAAGGTAAAGGTAATCCAGAAGTGTGGGTAGCCGTTGTTAAAGAAGGAAAAATTATGTTTGAAATTGCAGGAGTAAGCGAAGAGACAGCTCGTGAAGCATTAAGACTTGCTTCTCATAAATTACCAATCAAATGTAAATTTGTAAAAAAAGAAAGTGGTGAGACTAATGAAAACTAATGAGTTAAGAAAATTAACCACTGAAGAAATTAACAAAAAAATTAACGAAAATAAAGAAGAACTATTTAACTTAAGAATGAAACAAGCAACTGGTTCATTAGAAAATACTGGAAGAATTCATGTATTAAGAAAAGAAGTTGCTCGTTTAAAAACCATTTTAAATGAAAGAAAACAAGGTTAAAAAGGAGGAAAAAGTCCTTATGAATGAAAATAAAAAACGTGAGTTAATTGGTATAGTTGTAAGCAATAAAGCAGATAAAACTATAACTGTTAAAGTAGAAACTTACAAAAAAGACCCAAAATATGGAAAAAGAGTTAAATATACTAAAAAATATGCAGCTCATGATGAAAATAATACCGCAGGTATTGGCGATAAAGTTCGTCTTATCGCGACTAGACCATTATCTAAAACTAAAAGATACGAACTTGCAGAAGTAATTGAAAAAGCTGTAATCTTATAACCTTTTAGTTGGAAGGAGGAAAATTAAATGGTACAACAAGAAACCCTTTTAAAAGTCGCTGACAACTCAGGAGCTCGTGAATTACTAGTAATAAGAGTTCTTGGAGGAAGCAAAGTAAAAACTGGTAATATTGGAGATATAGTCGTTGGTACTGTCAAAAAAGCAACTCCTAACGGTAATATTAAAAAAGGAAAAGTAGTAAAAGCTGTTATCGTTAGAAGTAAATTTGGTGTAAGACGAGAAGATGGAAGTTATATTAAATTTGATGATAATGCATGTGTTATCATTAAAGATGATAAAAGTCCAATCGGAACTCGTGTATTAGGACCAGTAGCTCGTGAACTTCGTGATAAAGAATTTTCTAAAATCGTAAGTTTGGCTAAAGATGTACTATAACTTCTAAAATTTAAGGAGGAAGACAATGAGGAGATTAAAAACTGGAGATAAAGTCGTTGTAATCGCAGGAGCGAACAAAGGCAAAGAAGGTAAAATCATCCGTGTGTTAGAAGATAAAGTTATTATTGAAGGTGTAAATATTAGAAAAAAACACCTAAAACCAAAAAACAATAACGGAACTGGAGAAATTGTCGAAAGAGAAGCTCCTATTCATGCTTCTAACGTCATGCCAATCGATCCTAAAACTAAAAAACCAACAAGAGTAGGAATCGAAATAAAAGATGGTAAAAAAATTAGAATTGCGAAAAAATCAAATGAAAAGATTGACTAATTT
This sequence comes from uncultured Bacilli bacterium, assembly GCA_944358825.1. GTDB lineage: Bacteria > Bacillota_I > Bacilli_A > RF39 > UBA660 > CALVVX01. Next base: position 99,022 of record CALVSA010000001.1, on the reverse strand, counting down.
GGAAGGAGGGTGGAGTAATGAACCGCCTAGAAGAAAGATATAAAAAAGAAATTGTTCCAAGTTTAATGAAAAAAAATAATTATGATACAGTTATGCTTGTTCCAAAATTAGAAAAAATTGTCGTTAATATTGGAGTAGGAGATGCTGTTAGTAATTCAAAAATGCTTGAAGCAGCAGTAAATGATTTAGCAAAAATTACTGGACAAAAACCAGTAGAAACAAAAGCAAAAAAATCAATTGCGTCTTTTAAAGTCAGAGAAGGACACAAAATTGGTTGTAAAGTAACATTACGCGGAGAAAAAATGTATGACTTCTTAGATAAATTAATATCAATTTCATTACCTCGTGTAAGAGATTTCCATGGATTATCACCAAAAAGCTTTGATGGACGTGGAAACTATACAATTGGTATTAAAGAACAATTAATATTTCCAGAAATTAACTTTGATGAAGTAGTTAAAGTAAGAGGAATGGATATTGTAATTGTTACAACTGCTAAAACTAATGAAGAAGCTTTTGATTTATTAAAAGAACTTGGAGTTCCTTTTAGGAAATAAGGGAGGAAAACTATGGCAAGAAAATCTATGGTTGTAAAAGCTAAAAGAAAACCAAAATTTGAAGTTAGAAAATATTCTCGTTGCTCAAGATGTGGAAGACCACACGCAGTAATGAGTGAGTTTGGTATATGTCGTATTTGCTTTAGAGAACTAGCGTACAAAGGACAAATACCAGGTGTCAAAAAATCAAGCTGGTAATTAAGAAAATAATAGAAGGAGGGATTTTAATGACAGATCCAATCGCAGATATGCTAACGCGTATTCGTAATGCAAACCAAAATCGTGCTAAAGAAGTCATCATACCATCTTCTAAAATCAAAGTAGAAATTGCAAAAATATTAAAAGAAGAAGGCTATATAACAGATTATAAAGTTAGTAACGAAGGTGTAGAAAAAACATTAACATTAACCTTAAAATATGTAAATAAAGAAAGAGTAATTACTGGATTAAAAAGAATTTCTAAACCAGGTCTTCGTGTATATGCTAAAAAAGAAGATATACCACGTGTATTAAATGGATTAGGAATTGCAATAATCTCAACACCACAAGGAATTATGACAGATAAAAATGCTCGTAAAAATAATGTTGGTGGCGAAGTAATTGCCTATGTTTGGTAAGGAGGTTAATAATGAGCCGTATTGGTAAGAGAGTTTTAACTATTCCTGAAGGTGTTAATGTTAATATAGAAGATTCTAAAGTAACTGTTAAAGGACCAAAAGGAGAATTATCTCTAGATTTAATTAATACTATTAAAGTTGAAGTTAATGGTAATGAATTAACAGTTAATAAATTAAAAGAAGATAAATTTACTAGAAATATGCATGGTACTACAAACGCTAATATTAATAATATGTTAATAGGAGTTAGCCAAGGATATAAAAAAGGATTAGAAATAATTGGTGTTGGATATAGATTTAATCCACAAGGAAATAAATTAACAATTAATGCTGGTTATTCAAATCCTGTAGTAATGGAAGTGCCATCAAATATTACAGTAAAAGGTATTAGCAATACTGAAATAGAACTTGAATCAATTGACAAAGTAGCAATTGGAGAGTTTGCAGCTAATATTAGAAAAGTAAGACCACCAGAACCTTATAAAGGTAAAGGTATACGTTATAAAGGTGAAAGTGTTCGCCGTAAAGAAGGTAAAAAAGCTTCTAAATAATAAGTAAAGGAGATAAGCTTATGATAAAAAAAGTTTCAAGAAACGATATGCGTAAAGTAAGACATGAGAGAATCAGGGAAAACTTAAGTGGAACTCAAGCTAGACCAAGATTAAGTGTCTTTCGTGCAAACGCAAATATTACAGCACAAATCATCGATGATGAAAAAGGTGTAACTTTAGTAAGCGCATCAACATTAGAAAAAGAATTAAAAATTGCTAATGGAGGTAATATTGAAGCTGCCAAAATTATCGGTGAAGAAATTGCCAAAAGAGCAAAAAAAGCAAATATAAAAAGTGTTGTATTTGATAGAGGAGGTTACCTTTATCACGGACGTGTAAAAGCTTTAGCAGAAGCAGCACGTGCAAACGGATTAGAATTCTAAAGTGGGAGGAAAACTATGAACGAAAATGTTAAAGAAAAACCACACAAGTTTAACAAAAATCGTAAACCAAAAGATAGAAATACTCGTCCTAATAAATTATTAGAAGAAAAAGTAATTGATATCAATCGTGTTACGAAAGTTGTTAAAGGTGGACGTATCTTCCGTTTTTCGGCAATTGTCGTAGTAGGAGATCGTAAAGGAAAAGTTGGTATCGGAACTGGTAAAGCTAAAGAAATGCCAGATGCCGTAAAAAAAGCTACTTTAGCAGCATCTAAAAATTTAATTAACGTTGAATTAATTGATAATCGTACAATTTCACATGAAATTACTGTAAAAGAAGGAGCAGTAAAAGTAATATTAAAACCAGCTACTGAAGGTACTGGAGTAAAAGCCGGAGGACCTGTTCGTGATGTATTAGAACTAGCAGGAGTAAAAGACGTCTTATCAAAAAGCCTAGGAGCAAGTACAAAAGTAAATATGGCTAGAGCAACACTAAAAGCATTAAAAAACCAAAAATCACCTGCGCATATTGCAAGATTACGTGGTAAAAGCATAGAGGAGATTAGAGGATAATGAAATTACATGAATTACAACCTAATGAAGGTTCAACAAAAATAAGAAAAAGAGTTGGCCGTGGCGCTGGTAGTGGCTTAGGTAAAACTAGCGGTAAAGGTCATAAAGGACAAAATGCTAGAAGTGGCGGAGGCGTTAGAGTTGGTTTTGAAGGTGGACAATTACCACTATTTAGAAGATTATCAAAAAGAGGATTCAACAATTACAATTTTAGAACTGTATATGCAACAGTTAATGTATCAGATTTAGAAAGATTTGAAGATGGAACTGTTGTAACTAAAGAATTACTAAAAGAAAACGGTCTAATTAAAAAAGAATTAGACGGAATAAAAATATTAGGAAATGGAGAATTAACAAAAAAATTAACAGTACAAGCTAATAAATTCTCAAACACAGCCAAAGAGAAAATTGAAAATAATGGTGGAAAAATTGAGGTGATTTAATGATAAAGACCTTAAAGCTATTATTCAATCCCAAAAATAAAGATATTAGAAAAAGGGTTAAATTTACTCTATTAGGCTTACTAATCTTTGCAATCGGTACAACAATACCAGTACCAGGAACTCAAGGAGCAATTCTTGATTTAGGAATTTGGGATTTATATAACGCCATGAGTGGTGGATCACTTGAACAGTTCTCTATCTTTGCTCTTGGTGTTATGCCATACATCTCAGCATCCATAATAACTGGTATATTACAAATGGACATCGTTCCATACTTTACCGAATTGCGTGAGCGTGGCCAAGAAGGCCGACAAAAAATTAATCAGATTAATAGATATTTAGGTATTGCTATTGCCTTTGTACAAGGCTTTGCTCTATCACTAGCTTTCGTTCAAAATGCGACCGCTTTTGATTATGCTAAAATATCAATAATCTTAACTGGTGGTACAGCTTTCCTATTATGGTTAGGAGACCAAATGACTCAAAAAGGAATCGGAAATGGTTTATCTCTAATCATTATGGCTGGTATAATATCTACTGTACCTAGTATGTTTGTCGATACTTTTAAAGCCTTAATTTTAGATAGCGATACATCATTATTTTTAGGAATAGTAGGCTTTAGTTTATTTACACTATTTTATATTGCAATTATTGTCGGAATTGTATTTATTGAAAAATCAGAACGTCGTATTCCAATTCAATATGCAAATAAAACAGTAAGTGCATACGGAACTAAACAAAACTATATTCCATTTAAACTAAATTCAGCAAGCGTTATGCCCGTAATCTTTGCATCTGTAATTTTTGCAATTCCAGCATTCGTATCAAGCTTTGTTGATGGCAATAATGCAGTTGTTGAGTTTATTAATAAATATTTAAATTATACAACTCCAGTTGGCTTTATTCTATACATGATAGTTATATTCTTCTTCTGTTTCTTATATACATTCTTGCATGTAAATCCAGAAGAGCTATCAAAAAATTTAAACAAACAAGGTGGTTATATTCCTGGGGTTAGACCTGGTAATGAAACCAGAGATTATATAAAAACAATCTTAGGTAGAATTACTTTGCTAGGAGCCTTATCAATTTCTATAATTGCCGGTTTACCTATCATATTTAGTAGTTTCTTACCAACAAATTTGCCAGCTAGTGTAAGTGTTGGAGGAACCGGAATCTTAATCGTTGTCGGCGTTGCATTAGAGACATGGCGTCAACTAGAAAGTAGTTTGATTAATAGAAATTATAAAGGAGTAAAATAATGAAGAGTATTATATTTATATCACCACCAGCAGCGGGGAAAGGTACCCAATCAAAATTACTAAGTGAATACTATCACATTCCACATATTTCTATGGGAGATTTACTTAGAAATGAAGTGGCTTGTGGTAGTGAATTAGGAAAAAAACTAAAAGTAATAATGGATGCCGGAGGACTAGTTGATGCTAATACAACATTAGAATTACTAGAAAAAAGATTAATGCAAGATGATTGTAAAAATGGATATATCCTAGATGGATATCCAAGAAATTTGCAACAAGCAAATAGCTATGAAGAATTACTAAATAAAATAAACAAAGAATTAGGTTATGTAATCTTCTTAGATATAGACAAAGAACTTGCTGCTAAAAGAATTGCTGGAAGAATAGTTTGTCCTAACTGTGGTAGTTCATATAATTTATATATTGAAGATGTAAAACCAAAAGAAGAAAATATATGTGATCGTTGTCATCATAAACTAGAAAAAAGAAGCGATGATAATGAAGCAACAATCGAGAAAAGATTTGATACATATATGGAAAATACAAAAGATTTACTAGATTATTATAAAAAATTAAATGTTTTAACAACCATAAAAATAAAAGAAAACGAAACAGCTATAAATGTGTTTGAAAAAATAAAGGAAATAATTAATGATTAGTATTAAAACAGATCGTGAAATAGAATTATTAAAACAAGCTGGTCATATCGTTTATTTGACACATAAATATTTAGAACCTTATATAAAACCAGGGATTACAACAAAACAACTAGATAAATTGGCACATGACTTTATCATAAGTCAAAATGCAACTTGCTCGTTTTTGAATTACGAAGGATTTCCTGCTAGTATTTGTACTTCTATAAATGAAGAAGTTGTACATGGAATTCCTTCTAATCGAAAACTAAAAAATGGAGATATAATAAGTATAGATATTGGAGCTTGTTATGAAGGTTATCATGGAGATTCAGCATGGAGTTATCCCGTTGGCAAAATAAGCGAAGAAAAAAAATACCTATTAGAGCATACTAAAAAAGCTTTATACGAAGGATTAAAAGCAGTAAAAGCAGGAGCTAGAATAGGAGATATCGGATATGCGGTAGAAAGTTATGCCAAAAAACATCATCTAGGAGTTGTCGAAGAATTAGTTGGACATGGAGTTGGATCAAGTATTCATGAGGATCCTGAAGTGCCTAACTATGGGCAAAAAAATACCGGACATATTTTGAAAGAAAATATGGTCATTGCTATTGAACCGATGTTAAATTTAGGAACAGCAAATGTATTGATGCTAGATGATGATTGGACAATAATAACAGAAGACAATAAACCATCCGCACACTTCGAACACACAGTTGTTGTAACCAAAGATGGTTGTAAAATATTAACAGGAGATGATAATTTTGAGTAAGAAAGATATAATCGAAACTGAAGGCAAAGTAGTAGAATTACTACCATCAGGAAAATTCAGAGTTGAAATTACCGGTGGCCACTTTGTAGAAGCCCATGTTTCTGGTAAAATGCGCGTAAGCAATATACGTATTCTACCAGGTGATACAGTGGTTATGGAATTATCACCTTATGATCTAACACATGGGCGTATAATTTATAATAAAAAATAGGAGGAATCGAAATGAAAGTAAGAGCGTCTGTAAAACCTATGTGCGAAAAATGCAAAGTAATTAAACGAAAAGGTAAAGTTATGGTTATTTGTGAAAATCCAAAACATAAACAAAAACAAGGTTAATTAGGAGGGAAAATATATGGCACGTATTAAAGGTATTGAAATACCAAATAATAAAAGAATTGAAATATCGCTTACTTATGTATATGGTATTGGTAGAAGTCTTTCTAATAAGATTTTAAGTGATGCTAAAGTTGATATTAATAAAAAAGCAAAAGATTTAACAGATGATGAATTAGCAAGAATAAGAAAAGAAGTAGATAAATACGCTACTGAAGGTGATTTAAGACGTGAAGTAAGTATGAATATTAAAACAAAAATGGAAATTAATTCATACCAAGGAACTCGTCATAAAAGAAGATTACCAGTAAGAGGACAATCAACAAGAAGTAATGCGGTAACTGCTAGAGGCGGTAAAAACAAAACAGTTGCTAATAAGAAGAAATAGGAGGATATAAGATGGGAAAATATAATGCAAGAAAAAGTAGAACAAAGAAAAAAGCACCTACTCATGGTGTTGCACATATTAACTCAACTTTTAATAATACAGTCGTAACAATCACTGATGTTGATGGTAATACAATCAGTTGGGCTTCAAGCGGAACACAAGGCATTAAAGGAAGTAAAAAATCAACTCCATTTGCAGCCGGACAATCAGCTGAAGCAGCAGCACGTGCAGCCGTAAGCGCTGGTATGAAAAGTGCAGATGTAAAAGTAAAAGGTCTAGGAGCTGGACGTGAGAGCGCAATTCGTTCATTACAAACAGCAGGACTTGAAGTAAAAACAATCACTGATGTAACACCAATTCCACATAATGGTTGTCGTCCACCAAAAAGACGTCGTGGATAAAAAGAAAGGGAGTGTATTAAATGTTAAAATTTGAAAAGCCTAATTATAAAGTAAAAGAATATATAGAAAGTAATCATTATGGAAAATTTGAAATAGAACCCCTAGAAAGAGGATTTGGAACAACATTAGGAAATGCCCTTAGAAGAGTAATGCTATCATCTTTACCAGGTGATGCAATCACTAGTGTTACTATAGATGGTGTAGCACATGAATTTCAAAAAATCGACGGTGTAATCGAAGATGTAACAGCCATTGTTTTAAATCTAAAAAATATTGTTATTAAAAATCATGCTAAAGATGACAAAAAAATACTTAGATTAAAAAAATCTGAACCAGGAATTGTTACAGCAGCGGACATTGAAAAAGATGCCGACATCGAAATTCTTAATCCTGAACAACCAATTCTAACATTAGCAGAAGGTGGAAGCATCAATATGGAAATGACTATTGGAAGTGGACGTGGCTATGTAAGAGCAGAAGAAAATAAAAAACTATTAACTGATGCTAAAGTAAATGCCATTGCTATTGATAGTTTATATTCACCAATTGATAGAATAAACTACGAAGTAGATAATGCCAGAGTTGGACAAAATAATAACTTTGATAAATTAATTGTAGAAATTTGGACTAATGGGGCAATTAATCCAGAAGAGGCTATCGCTTTAGCTAGCAGAATTTTAATAGAGCATTTAGAAATATTAACTGATTTAAATGAAATTGCCGATGAAACTGGTTTAATGGCTTCAAAATCAGAAGATCCAAGCGTTAAAGCATTAGAGACTTCTATCGATGATTTAGATCTATCAGTAAGAGCGTATAACTGCCTAAAAAGAGCAGGAATTCTAACTTTACATGATTTAGTAGATAAAACCGAAACAGAAATGATGAAAATTCGTAATCTAGGTAAAAAATCATTAAAAGAAGTAATTGACAAAGTTAAAAACATGGGATTAAGTTTTAGAAGCGAAGATTAGTTAGGAGGAATAATAATGGCATATAGAAAATTAGGAAAAGAAAGTAAACATAGAAGAAGTATGTTAGCTAGTTTAACTAAACAATTAATCATGAATGAGAGAATTGTTACTACAGAAGCTAGAGCTAAAGAATTAAGAAAATTTGTAGATAAAATGATTACTTATGGTAAAAAAGGAACATTAATTTCAAGAAGAAAAGCACTTGCCTTTTTACATAATGATGAAGCTTGTGTAAGTAAAATATTTAATGATTTAACAAAAAGATATGAAAACAGACAAGGTGGATACACAAGAATAATCAAAAAATCAGAAAGAAAAGGAGATAATGCTCTAGAAGTAATTATCGAATTAGTTTAGAACTATAAAAATAGTTCTTTTTTAGTATAAATTATTAAATTTTTAATAATAATAATACTAGAAAAGAGGGATAAAATGAATGAAAACAGTCAGTTTATTGAATATATTTACCAGAATGCTAGTATGGGAGTAAAATCATTAACAGATTTGCTAAAAGAATTAAATGGAAAAGATAATAAAATAAAAAGCCTAATCGAAGAAAAATTAAAAGAATATGAAAACTTTGTAAAAGAAAGTAAAGCTTTATTAAAAAAATATAAAATAAAACCCAAAGAAAAATCAATGATGGCTAATTTATCAGCTAAAATGGGAATGAAAATGGAATTAATTAAAGATAATTCAGATTCTAGAATTGCTGATATGCTAATAAAAGGATTTACAATGGGAAATCTTGATATAGAAAAAGTAATAGATCGCTATGAAGAAGATGCAAAAAGTGATATAATAAAACTAGCTAATAAATTATTAAAATTTGGCGAAGCAAATATAGAACAGTTAAAAAAATATCTATAGGAGGCATATATGAAAGCTTTAATTACAGGAGCTTCAAGTGGTATCGGCAAAGATATAGCAATTTATCTTGCATCATTTGGCTATGATTTATATGTTGTATCAAGGAATAAAGAAAAACTAGATAAAATATATAAAGATCTTCCCGTAAAAGTAACAACTATTGCTCTAGATCTAGCTAATAAAGATAATTGTATAAAATTACATGATATGCTAAAAGACAAAAATATTGATATATTAGTAAATAATGCTGGTTTTGGTGATGCAGGTATATTTAATAAAACATCTCTAAATAAAGAGCTAGATATGATAGATTTAAACGTCAAAGCATATCATATCTTAACTAAATTATTTTTAGATGATTTCATTAAAAAAGATCATGGTCGAATATTAAATATAGCTTCAATGGCCGGCTTTATGCCTGGACCGAATCTAGCATGCTATTATGCTACTAAAGCATATGTATTAAATTTATCACTGGCAATTTATGAAGAATTAAAAGAAATAAAATCTAATGTAAAAATATCTATATTTTGTCCAGGACCAGTAAAAACAAACTTTAATAATATTGCTAATTCAGAATTTAGAGTATCAACAATTACTAGTGAATATGCAGCTAAATACGCTATTGATAATATGTTTAAAAATAAACTAGTAATTATACCACCTAATATGAAACTAAATCATTTATTAATAAAAGTAGTACCAGTTAAACTAATTTTAAAGATAAATTCAAAAATACAAAATAAAAAAAAATAGACGAAAAAAAAACAAAATTTGACTTTTGTTTTTTTTGTGCTATAATAATTCAGCAAGAAGAGGTGATAAAATGATTAATACATCAACAATGTTATATCAAATAATTAAATATCGTAAACATAGAACAACGATAGATTATCTAGATTACGAAAGAATAATTGGTTATGATTTTCTAACAGGAAGTCAAAGCTTTGAAAACGTTATATACAAACTAAATACAAGTGATGAGAAAAATATTAAATTAATTCAGTTTTTAGAAAACTGTATTAAAAATGATGAGTTTGTAGTAGAAAAACCATTAACAAAATTAGAAAAAGGAAAAACATTTATGTCTAATCGTTTTAACGAAATTGATGATTATATTACAATGAATGAGATAAATATGTTAAGAAAAATGAAAGAATTATCATTAGACGAGTTTTATGAACAAAGTTTTTATGCTTTAGGTTTTAATACTAACATTAACAATATATTTGCTAATAATAAAATTAAAAAAGTAAGAGACTTATTTTATATGGAAGGATTATTAACTACTATTGATCCAGAAATAATAAAAATAGTCTATACAAAAGTAAATACAATAAGATCTCAGTTATATAACATAAAAACTAGAAATGAAGAATATATACCAATTGCATCTGTAATTGATGATAAGGATTATAAAACTTATAATAAACTAAGAAAAGAAAATGTTTATACTGTCGCTGACTTAAAAAGATATGAAAAAAATGTAACAAGAAGTCGAAAGTATTAACATTTTTTTCTTAAGTACTTGCTTTTATAGTAAAAAAATTGTAAAATTATATACGAAGGAGGAATAAATATGAAAAAAACCGATATTGCTTTAATATTAGGTGTAATAGTAGTAATCATTATATCAATATTTGCGTTCTCAGGAAGTAGTCAAAAAATAGAAAAACCAATCTTATTAGAAGATGATTTTAATGGTTTAAAAGAGATAAGTTATTCAGAATATAATGAATTAGTAGAAAATGATAGTAAATTTATTTTATTAATAGTTAGAGAAGGATGTACTTATTGTGAATCATTTGAACCAATTATCGAAGAGACTAGTATAGAGAAAAATATTCCAGTATATATGGTTGATATAGCAACATTTAGCGAAGATGAAATGAGCAAGTTCTATGAGTCAAATAGATTCCTAAGTAAAGGAGAATGGGGTACTCCAACTACATTAGTATTACAAGGAGATCAAGTAATTGATTCATTAGAAGGATTAACTGAAAAAGATAAATTAATTGAATTTTTAGACGAAAACGTTCAAGTAGCAAAATCAGAAACATCTGAATAGGAGATGAGTTATGAGCGATACTTATAAATTGGCTAAAGCCTTTAAAAGAAAATATGGATTGACAATTGCATGGCGAATTAAGAGTCATGCTAAAGTAGTTGATCGCCATTTAGGTCCAGAAGAAACAGTAAAATACGTATTTTTAGGGCAAAAAAATAATTGGGTAATTAATTTATTTAATACTAATATTGTTGTATTAACTAACAAAAGGTTAATAATTGCTACTAAAAGAGTTGTATTTGGCTATTTCTTTACGTCCATTACACCAGATTTATTTAATGATTTAACAATCAAGAAAAATATTATCTGGGGTCGTGTCATCATAGACACAGTTAAAGAAGAAGTATTACTTAGTAACATAGACCCTAATGCTTTAGGCGAAATAGAAAATAATATCGTCGAAAATATGATGAGAGAAAAAAGGAAATATAAATCAAGACTTGATATGAAAGAAGGAGCTTAACACTTCTTCTTTTTTCTCATATAATAAAGTGGTGATATTATGTATGAAATATATAGAGTTGGACCCGCTGATACAGTTGAATCAATAGCAGCTTCTTTTAATATCTCCCCATCTAATTTATATCAAATTAATGGATTTACTCCAGATTATGTTTTAAAACCAAATACTAATATAATTGTACCAAAAGTTAAAAATACTTATTTTGAATATTATACAATCAAAAAAGGAGATAATTTATATAAAATTGCTAAAGAGTATAATACTAATCCCAACTTATTAGCCATATTAAATGGTCTAGAAGTAGATGATTATATATATCCTAATCAAACAATAGTTGTTCCTCTTAAAGATGTTGGAGTATATATAACACAAGAAGGAGACACCATCAGCGGTATTTCTAAAGGAATTGGAGCTAATATAAATAGTCTATTAAATCAAAATCCACAAATATATCTAATGCCAGAACAAATAATCGTTTATAAAGAAAAATAGCTTTATTTTTCCTTTTTTTTATTGTATAATAAAAATATAGTAGGGAGGATAGTTATGATACTTAGAAAACCATATGCTTTTTTAATTAAATATTTTATGCTAATACACATTGCATTAAGTGCTTTAATGATATTTGTATGCATAAAGTTTAGAGACGCAGCTTCATTTATTAACGAATATATTAATAATACAGCTCCAATTAGTACAGCAGATAGTTATTTTACTTTCCCAGTATATTTAGCTATACTAGCGGTAATTGCTATATCTGTAACAATATTTTTATTGATGCGCAATAAGAAGAAACCAAAATTATTATATTTACTAAATATAGCATTATTTGCAGTCTTATTAATACTAGCCATCGTCTTAGGAGTAACATTTTCAGGTCTAGAAAATCAGGTTTTACAAGCCAAAACAACTAGATTATTGCGTGATATAATAGGTATAATTAATATAGTCCAATATGTATTTATCCTAGCTATGATTATTAGAACTTTAGGTTTTGATGTTAAAAAGTTTGATTTTGCCTCTGATATAAGAGAATTAGAAGTAACAAGCGAAGATAATGAAGAAGTAGAAATAACTCTAGGAGTTGATTCAGATAAAATATTAAGAGGAATTCGCCATTATTTTAGAGAGTTAGGATATTACTATAAAGAAAACAAAACAATTATATTAATAATATTAGGAATAGTTGTATTAGCAATAGCCATAAGTATAATATTAAACGTAAACTTTATTAATAAAGTCTATAACGAAAATGAAACCGTACTAAGCGAACACTATGCAATGAAGGTTACTGAAAGTTATCTGTCTAATTTAAATACATCAGGCGAAAACGTATCTCAAAAAGATAAAACATATTTAATAATCCAAATGAATGTCCAAGCTATTAGAAATGAAAATAAAAAAATAGAAACAGAATACTTGATGTTAGAAGTAAATAATAAAAGATATGATCCAGTTAAAAAATATTATCAATATTATTCAGATATTGCAACAGGATATACTAGTCAAACTCTAACTTATGGCGATTATAAAACATATATATTAATGTTTGAAATAGATAATGAGGATATTAATAAGAAAATGCTTTTAACTAACGTTACTACTGATCGCTCAATTAGAATAAGACCAATCAATATTGATAAAACAACCCAAGTAAAAGAAGTTAATTTAAAAGAAAAACTAGATTATAAAGATACCTTTATAGGAGATGGAAGTATTACTATAAACGATTATGAAATGGCAAATAGATTTGATAATATAATTGCTGGTTATAATAAAACAGTATTAAAGCTAGGAGTAAACACAGATATAAAAAGATATAGTAATTATTCTTTCTTAAATACATTTGTAACTCTAAAAACTATAAAGGATAATAAAACAACAACGCTTGAGTTTGAAAATAGAACATCAAAAACAAATAATGATACTATATATTTGGAAGTAAATAAAAAAATAGAAGAAGCTGATAAAATATATTTAGAAATCAGAATAAGAAATAAAATATATAAATATAATATAAAATAGTTTTAAAAAATTAATAGTTTTTTAAAACTATTTTTGTGTATAAAAAATCAACATATATCTTTTTTAGCATATAATTTAATAACAGAGATTGACAAACATTAAATATTATTGTAAAATTATATTGCAAGCAAAAAATATATGGGTCTATAGCCAAGTGGTAAGGCATGGGACTGCAACTCCCTGATGCGTTGGTTCAAATCCGACTAGGCCCTCCATTGGAAAATATGTTCGAACTTTTATAAGTTAGGACTTAACATATAAGTATCAATTTCTATAAGAAGCTGGTACTTTTTAGTGCTTAAGAAAGAGTATAATTTAAATGATTAATATTACGACAAAAGAATTAGAGATAGAAAGATGGTTACAAGAAATCGCTTAAAACAGTAAATAATTTTAAATTTATAGTATAATTTTATTAGGAAAGTGTATTTATACAATAGATAGAAGTATTTTAAAAGGAAGAATTTTGTTCTTCCTTTTGCTTTATTTTAAACTATCTACTTTTTTTATTTCTAATAATTTCACCATATTCATTAATAAAAAACTCTTTATCAGAAGTTATAACTTCCTTATTATTATTTTTTTCTTTTTCTAAAGTAGTACTAACACTATTTTTTAACTCTTCTAAAATAGCCATCTTTCTTTTATTTAAATCAATTTTATTATCCATAATCTTTCCTCCAAGATTATTATATCAGTTAATTAAATGATTGTAAATAAATTATATTTTCCTAAAAACTAACATTGACAAAGCGCCAATAAAAATATATAATGGTATTGGGTGAAGATATGAAAAAGAAAATAATTTTATTTATAATGTTATTAATAGTATTAATACCAATTAACACTAGTGCTAAAACATTAAATGATTTATATAATGAACTATCTGATTTAGAAGAAAAATATGCAAACTCAAATAATAATAAACAATTAACAGAAAGTGAAATCAATGAAATAAGTAAACAAATAAACGATATAAATGCATCGATTGCATCAGCCCAATCAGAAATAAGTCAAGCCCAAAAAGATATACAAGATAGTTATGTAAAAATAGAAGAAAAAAAGCAAGAAACTGATGAGTTACTTAAGTTTTTACAAGTATCAAGTGGTGGAAATGCATATTTAGAATATTTATTTGATGCAGAAAATTATACTGATTTTATTTATCGTTATTCTATTGTTAGTCAAATGTCTGGATATAATAATAAATTAATGGAAGAATTAGAAACATTAATTAACGATTTAGAAGAGAAGAAAAAAACACTTGCAGATAAAGAAGCAAGTCTAGAAGCTCAAAGAAAAGAAGTAAGTGATAAACGTGATATATTAAGAACAAATTTAAGTGTTTTAACAACAGAAGGTACAACAATAGAACAAGATATAGCGGATTTAAAAAAAGATATTAATTATTACACTAAATTAGGATGCGGTCGTAATCAAGAGTTATCTAGCTGTGTAAGTCAACCCAATGCTAGTGGATGGACTTATCCATTACATAGTGGATGTGTTAGCAGTGAATATACATCTTATAGAGTAGACTGGAGCCCAGGTAGTGAACACCATGGTATCGATTTAGCATGTAACCCAGAAGGTACCCCTGTTTATGCTGCCGCTGCTGGTACAGTCGCTAGAATAGTTGATTATTCAACATGTGGTGGCAAGATGGTGTATGTTTATCATAACGTAAATGGAGTTGCCTATACATCAGTATACATGCATATGCTTACTATAAATGTAAGTTATGGCCAAACCGTTAATGAAAATACAGTAGTAGGAACAGTTGGCGGTGGTTCAACAGCATATTCTAATGGTGGATATGATAGATGTACCACTGGAGCACATCTACATTTTGGACTAGCTAGTGGTCATGTTGCATATGGCTTTAACTCATATTCATTTAACCCACGGGATATCTTCACATTCCCACAAATAGGTGGAGGTTATTTCTATAGATAATAAAGGGGCGTTATCAACGCTCTTTTGACATAAGGAGGCATAATATTGGAAGGTTTAAATAGGCAAGAAGTCGAATATCGCATAAATAATGGTATGGTAAATAACGAGAAGATAAAATATTCTCGTGATACAAAAACTATTATTTACTCTAATATATTTACATTATTTAATCTAATTAACATCGTACTATTTATCTTAGTACTAACAACAGGTTCTCTAAAAAATGGATTATTTATAGGAATAATATTTGTAAATACTCTAATAGCCATTATTCAAGAAATAAAAGCCAAAAAATTAATTGATAGCCTAACTATTACAACTCAAGAAAAAGTAAAAGTCAAAAGAGATGGAAAAATAATAGAAATAAAACCTGAAGAATTAGTCATAGATGATTTAATGTATTTAAAATCAGGTGATGATGTATTAGTAGATGCAATAGTTGTTAAATCAGATATGTGTGAAGTTGATGAATCAATTGTAACAGGTGAGGCTGATGCCATAATAAAAAAAGAAGATGATAAATTAATATCAGGAGCCATTGTTATAAGTGGTGAGTGCTATGCTAAAGTAATAAGTATTGGTTCAAATAATTATGCAAATAATTTAATTAAAGAAGCTGCAAATGTTAAAGAAAGTAAATCTTATTTGATGATGAGTGTTAATCGCATTTTAAAAATAGTTACATTTGCCATTATCCCTACAGCAATTTTGTTATTCATCTCACAATTTAGTAGTGGACAAACCTATAGTAGTGCTATTCTATCAACAGTCGCGGGTATTATTGGTATGATACCAGAAGGTCTAGTTCTTCTAACTAGTGTTGCCTTAACAGTTGGAGTAATTAGAATGACTAGAAAAAAAGTAATTATTCAAAAATTAAGTGGTATCGAGATGCTATCATGTGTAGATATATTATGTCTTGATAAAACAGGCACTATTACTGATGGAACAATGGAAGTAGTTACAACTATTAGTATTACTAATGAAGATATTGACAAAATAATGCCAAATATGATAAACGATCATTTAGTAAATGCTACTGATATAGCTATTTCTAAATACTTTAAGGCTAAAAAAAATCTAAAAGTAAAAACTAATATTCCATTTTCTACTTATCGTAAATATAGTGCTAAAACATTTGATAATAACAATACCTATGTATTAGGAGCCCTAGAATATATTACTAAAGAAAAAATAGATAAATATAATAGCTATTTAAAAAAATATATAGATAAAGGATATAGAATAATAACTTTAGCAAAAAGTCAAAAAGAATATAAAGATAAAATACCTACAGATACAAAAGTAATTGGTTTTATTATCTTAAAAGATAATGTTAGAAATAACGCCAAAGAAACCCTTGATTATTTTAAAGAACAAGAAGTAAAAATAAAAATAATATCAGGAGATAATCCTGTAAGTGTATCTAATATTATGAAACAATTAGATTTTGAAAATTATGATAAATATATAGAAGGTAGTGATTTACCAACCAATTTCAATGAACTATTAAAAGTAATTAATAATTATACTATTTTTGGACGTTGTACACCAAAACAAAAACAAATGATAATTAAAGCTTTAAAACAAAATTCTAAAGTAGGTATGATAGGTGATGGAGTAAATGATATTTTAGCCTTAAAAGAAGCTGACTGTGGCATTGCTCTAGCCTCTGGTATAAGTGCTGCTAGAAGTGTTTCAGAAGTAGTTTTGACAACATCTGATTTTAAAGTTTTACCAGATATAGTTGCTGAAGGAAGAAGAGTAGTAAATAATATTGAAAAAGTATCAAGTATGTATTTAGTAAAAACAACATATTCCTTTCTTTTATCAATATTATCAATTGTCCTAGTTCACGAATACCCATTTTATCCAATTCAGCTATCGTTAATTGGATCAGTATGTGTTGGAATACCATCATTTTTCCTTGCACTAGCACCTAATTACAATAAAGTAACATTTGGCTTTATAAAAAAAGTATTTCGTAATGCCCTACCTAGTGGTATATGTGTATTTATTAATATTCTATTCATAATTATGATTAGTAAAATATTTAGTATTGATTTTGACAAATGTCGTATTGTTGTAGTGGCGTTAACTGGATTAATTAATTTAAGATTACTATATATGGTAAGTAAACCATTTACTTTATTAAAGCAAATGCTAATGCTATTTTGTGTAATTGTCTTCTTTGAATTATTAATCTTACTACCAAATTTATTTTCAGTAACAAGCTTTAATTTAATAAATATAATTATAATTGCAATTATGTTCTTTGCAAATTTATATATTATAGATTTTTTAGAAAATGTTTATGATTATCTAATCAAAAGATATAAAAAGGGAAGTGAAGTGTATGAAAAAAATTAATTACCACATTATATGGATAGTAGGACTATTTTTACTATTAGTAGTAATTTTAGCTATGATAATGACCTATAAAATAAGATATGAAGATAGTATATACTATAAATATTTATATTTTTATAATTGTAATAATGATATATGCTCAACAACCAATGAAAAACTAATAGATGATAAAAGCGATATCTATTCAGTATATAAATATAAAGATGAAACACCAACTTTTACCAAATTACAAAGTGATTATATAGAAATAAAAGATAATAATAAAAACGTATTATATGATTATGTAAGAGGAGAAAACATCACCGTTAACTATAAAGATTATAAAGTAATAAATAATGAAAATATTTTATTTATTGCTAGTAATGAAGATAATAAATATGGTATAATAAATAAAGAGGGTAAAGTAATACTAGACTTTTCTTATGATTTAATAAAAGAGTCTTATAACGAGAAAATGATTGTTACTAAATTAGGAGAGAAATATGGTATAATAAATTTAGAAAATCAAGAAGTAGTGTTAAAATATATTTATGATGATTTATATATATTTAATGATATATTTGTAACTATTAAAGATAATGAATTAAATATATTAGATTCTAGTCAAAAAAAATACACTAATAATATTAGAGTTGATAATATAAATAATGTTGCTTTAGAATTAAAAGATAATATTTTAAACATAAAAATAAATAATGAAAATGAGTTTAGTGAATATAAGTTTGATTTAAAAACTAAAAAGCTAACATGAAAAGAGGGATAAAATGGGGAAGACTTTAAAAGTAAAAGATTTTGATCTAAAGTTTGGTCAAGATGATCATAAAATAGATGTTTTTTCGGTTTTTAAAGAAGAAAAAAGAGGCGATATACTTGTAATATACTGTGATCGAGCTGATGAGAATAAAGATACATTACATTACGCTTCTGCCCATTTAGATAAAGATAGTTTAGTTTTTATAGATATAAAAAATAAAGCTGAAATAGTTAAAGAATTCACTTGGAAACTATTAAATAACAAAGAAAAAGAAGGGTTCGAACTAGTAGATATTAGTAAATATGATAAAGTACAAATAGTATCATCTAATGAATTATTACTAAAAACAGAAGTAATAAAAAAGTTATATGATATGAATATTCCAAAAGAAGAAGATAAGTATGCCAAAAGAAAAAAAAGAATTTCTTCTTCTACTAAAATATTACTAACAGGATTTATGCTAACTATATTAGTAATCGGATGTTTTATATTAGTCAATAGAGATTTTATATTAGGAATAAATGTAAGATATACATGTACTAATTCATATTTAGATGAAGCAACTGGTGCTAATAAACAAGATATTGAAAGACTAACTTTTGATTTCAATGATAAAATTTTAAGTAGAAATATTATAATAAGATATACATTTGATGATGAAGAAGCTTATCGTAATTATATAAATGAAGGAACTTATTATCAATATCAACCTGTTTTTACTAATTCAGCTATGCTATATGAATCAAATGATGAGGCTTTAAGTATTGATATAATTGAAGAAGTAAAAATAGATGAATTTTATAATGGAAAAGATACAAAAGATAGTTTGATAAATGAATTAACAACCAACAACTACCATTGTGTTGAAGAGGCGAGTGAGGACGATGAATTTTTATCTTTTTTATGGAAATGATGATAGTTATATTAATAAGAAAATAGATAAAGTAATAAAAGATTATGATATAGATATAAATGATATTATTAAATATAATTTTACTGATTATAAAATAGATGATATATTAGAAGAAGCATCAATGAATAGTATGTTTAATAATAATAAATTAATTATTATTAATTATAATTTTAAAGAGGATATAGATACTTTAAAATTAGAAAAATATATGCAAAATTATAATCCTAATACTTATATTATTTTATATACTAAAACAGATAAAATGGATACAAGAAAAAAAATATATAAATTATTTTTAAAATATGGAAAAATAGAAGAATTAAATAATAGTCAAAATAATTTATTTGATTACATAAAAAATTCATTAAAAGAACATAATTATACTATGTCTAATTCTAATATTAGTTATTTTATTACTAGAGTTGGAAATGATATTAATAACATAGATAATGAATTAGAAAAATTATACATATATAAAATAGATAATAAAGAAATAACTAAAGAAGATATAGATGATTTAGTAATAGTTAATATGGATGATGAAATATTTGCAATTACTAATGCGGTAGTAAATAATAATATAGATGAGAGTTTAAGATTATATAATGAATTTATGAGTAAAAATTATGAGCCAACTCAAATAATTGGTTTGCTTGCTAATCAGTTTCAATTTTTATATCAAGTTAAATATTTATATAATAAAAATAACTCTCAAGATGAAATATCTAAAATATTAGAAGTTCATCCTTATCGAGTTAAACTAGCTATTGGTTCTATATATAATTATACAGAAAAAGATTTATTGCATTATATAAAACGATTAGCGGATTTAGATCAAAATATTAAAACTGGTAATATTAATAAAAATATTGGGTTAGAATTATTTTTAATAAATAAAGATATTTAACTCAGGATAAACGCATGAAATTTTGAAAATGCGTTTTTTTCATGTATAATAAAAGAAAAAGAATAAAGTTGGTGATGTATGGCTAAAAAATGTAAAAAGTCGGAGGAAATAAAAACAATGTTTAAAGATATAGAAATAGATTTAAATCAAGTAGAAACAAATGAACTACAAAATTTTATGATTATATTTAAAGACCAAAATGATACAAGAATGCAAGGTAAAGTAAAACACTTGATGAGTGATATCATAATGATTTGTTTTTTAGCAATCATGGCAAGATGTGATGGATGGGATGAAATTGCAATGTTTGCAAAATCCAAGGAAAATTGGTTAAGTAAATTCCTTGAACTTCCAAATGGGATTCCATCACATGATACGATGCAAAGAGTAATTTCATTATTAAATCCAGAAACTTTATATAGTAGCTGTATAAAATTTTTAATTGAAAAGATAGACAGTTTAACGATTAAAGATGAAGCCAAAGATGTTTTGTCAATGGATGGAAAAGTTACAAAAGGAAGTAGTAGAAATAAAGAAAATACTGAAGAAATAAAAGCATTAAATACAATGAGTATATATTCCCATAATTATGGAGTATCACTAGTACAAGATTATATAGAAGATAAAAGTAATGAAATACCTATGGGACCAGAACTTATAAAAAAGTTAGATTTAACAAATTGTATATTAACAGCAGATGCACTGAATACTCAAAAAGACACAGTAATAGCAATCAAAGAAGCACATGGAGATTATGTATTAGCATTAAAGAAGAATCAGAAAACATTTTATGATGATGTAAAAGATTATTTAGATGATAAAGATGTATTAAAAGAGATAGAAAAAGAAAATTATGCTGAAGATATTGAAAAATCATATAGCAAAATCATAACAAGAAAATATTATATGACAAGTAAAATATCCTGGTTAGAAAATAAAGATAAGTGGGAAAAATTAAAATCTATAGGAGTAGAGAAAAAAACAATCGAATCAATACAAACGAGCGAAGTAACGGAAGAAAATAGATACTTTATAATTAGTTTCAAAGATGACATTCATTCATTTGCAGATGCAGTGAGAAAACATTGGGGAGTAGAAAATAATTTGCATGCACCATTAGATATAGTATTTAAAGAAGATGCTAATAGAACATTAGAAAAAAGTGGAGCAAAGAATTTAGGAATATTAAAGAGAATTTGTTTAGCTGTTTTAAAGTTTGTGCAAGCATATTATAATTTGAGTTTAAATAAAATTAGATTTTTATTATCTATAGATTTTGAAAAAGAAATAGAAAACGTGTTTAAACTACTAAATACAGATGATATTGCAAAATTACTAGAAAAAAACACATGATTTAAATTTTCATGCGTTTATCCTGGTTAAAAAGTGCAATTCCTAGACATAAGTCATATTTGCATGATATAATAGGATTAACTATGAATAATTCTGAATTTTTAAATGATGTAGAAAGTTGGAATTTAATACAAGGACAGGCCAATACCGAAAGAATAATAGAAGAAATTAATGCTAAAGTTTTATTGAAAAGGAGGAAATATGGAAAAAACTGATATACAATTTGAGATTGAAGGAATTACCGTTAACTGTCGAGCAGTTGGAATTTTATTTAATAATAATAAGATATTGTTTCAAAAAAGACAAAAAGATAATTTTTGGGCTTTACCAGGTGGAAAGATATCAATCATGGAAAAAGGGTATCACGCAGTTAAACGAGAACTTAATGAAGAATTGGGAATAAATTTAGATCCACAAATACCTAATGATTTATTAGATGTTAAAGAAAACTTTTTTGAATATGAAGGTAAAAAATTTCATGAATTTATATTTATATATAGTATGGAATTACCAAAAAATTCGGATATTCTATTTCATGATGAATCTTTTGTAGGAGCAGAAAAAGGTAAAGATTTAGTATTTAAATGGCTTGATAAGGAACAAATACTAAGTGAAAATATCGCTCCAAATTTTATGGTTAACGATTTGATTGATTATATAGATGGATGTCATAAAAATAAAAAATATATGAGAACAATGAGGAGAAAATAAATATGAAAAATAGAGATATAAATATAAGAATAGAAGATTATATATTAAATTGTCGTGCAGTAGCAATTATTATAAATAATGATAATATTTTATTCCAAAAAAGAAAGCAAGATGAATTTTGGGCTTTACCAGGTGGGAAAATAAGAGTAGGAGAAACTACTAAAGAAACTATTATAAGAGAATTAGAAGAAGAACTAGGTTTAAATAAATTTAATGTTAGTGATGTATCAACTGTATCAGAATATTTCTTTGAATTTGGGGAAGATAAATATCATCAATTCATTTTTGGACATAAAGTTTTAGTAAAAGGTGATGAATGGATATTAAAAAATAACGAATTTGATGGGATAGAAGAACAAGAAAATTTGGTATTTAAATGGTTTAAATTAGAAGAATTAGGAACAGCCCCAATAAAACCTGATTTTCTTAAAGAACAATTAGAAAATATTAATAAAAAAGAATTGCAATTTATTACTTATAAAGAAGAAAAATAAATGATAATAAAAAGAGAAAACACTTTTGATATTGTAAAAGAAAAAATAGATTTAGATAGTATTTCTAATTTTTCTTTGTCTAAATATCTTTTATCAAAATACATTTTAAAAAAAGTAATTAGTAGAGAAGTAATTGATACATTTGATTTTATAACTATAGTTAGAACAAGATGTAATGGAAATATTGAAAAATTAAATAAAGAGTGGCAAGTAAGTGATTTTAAAAATATAAAATATAACTGCTTTTATTTATGTAATGTTTTAAAAAAAGAACTTGAAAAAATAGGCATTAATTGTAATTATGTGTCATATAAAGCTAATGGATTCTCAACTCATAATGGAGATGAA
Organism: uncultured Bacilli bacterium; assembly: GCA_944358825.1. Taxonomy (GTDB): domain Bacteria; phylum Bacillota_I; class Bacilli_A; order RF39; family UBA660; genus CALVVX01. The sequence goes on along the minus strand of CALVSA010000001.1, from coordinate 75,898 downwards.
ATTATAAAAGAGGCACATATATCTTTAGTATGGATTACTAAAAGAAAAAACAAAGTTTATATTACTATATATGATCCAGGATTATATATTAATAAGCCTATTTCATTTTATAAAGGTGAAAATTCAAAAATTATAAAAATAAAAGAATGTAAGTTTTCTATAATGCATAATAATAATATAGAGGATAATGAATTATATCCATATATGCAAGTAATTAATGGTAAGAATAAGAATTGTTTTGGTAATAAATTTTATTCCATTTCACATAGATTTAATCCGTTATATGAAACAAAAAACTTAAATGAAATGTTACATCCGATAAGTTTATCTTTATTAGTAGGGTTTAAAGTGTCTAATATTAATAACAGGAAAAGAAGTGCATATATAAAATTAATATTATTATCTAAATATATAGAATATTATAATGCTAATACGAAAAAAACAACTAGAATATCATTTGAAGAATTGCAAAGAATTTCTAAACTAGAATTGAAAAAAAGATTATTAATAACTTGTAATATGCTTAATAAAGATATCAATACTTTAATTGACGATATTTATTTTATAGTAGATAACTATGATGAATACTTAAAATGTGTTATTAATAAAAAAGTGTTAATTAATAATAACATATAGGTTATAAAAAAAATACAAGAAGAAATGTTAAATTTATATAATATTTTAATAGAGGAGAAGTAAAGTGATTAAAGTTATAGCATTTGATTTAGTTGGAGTTTTAGTAACAGAAAAAGACATTGATTTGACGGAAGAAGAAGATAAATTAGAAAGAATGTTTGGAAATAATATCAATGATTCTGATTATTTAATAGAAGCAAGAAAAATAATTGAAAAAGATTCAATTTTAATGCGAACAACTGAAGAGTTAATCGATAAATTATATAAAGTAAAAGATGAGTTATTATTTAAGAAAATAAAAGAAAAATATAATAATGTAAAAATTATTATAGCAACTAATCATGTTTCATTTGTTAGAAATTTTATAGGTGAAGCATTTGGTGTAGATTATTTAGATGATGTTTTAATCTCTGCAGAAATTCATAAAGTTAAACCTAATAAAAACTTCTATACCTATATTCTAAATAAATTTAACTTAAGTCCTAAAGAATTGTTATTTTTAGATGATAATATTGATAATGTTAATAGTGCTAAAAACTTAGGTATAAATGTTATTAAGGTGAATAAAGAGACAAATTTATTTAATGAAATATCTAATTTTTTAAACAATAATTAGAAATAAAAAATACTAGAATATCTTTCTTGTATTTTTTTCGTATCGAGTAAAAAGATGCAGAGAAAAATATTAATAAATAGATGATAATATAGAAAATAATATAACTTATAAATAGTGAATATTAATTTCAGCAGAACATAATACACAAAAATCAGCTGATAATATGATACTAGTGATGTATAATGAAATTAACTTTAGTTACAGAACTAAAACAACAAAAAATATAGACGCATACGCATATGAAACAAGTGATTTTGATCAAACAGCAATACGCTTATTAAGCCCGCACCCCCTAATAGTCTATTAAGCTCGAAATTTATGATATGAATTTAATCTTAAACTTGTCCTTTTTACATAATATTTAATGTAAGGAGGCTAGTTATGTATAATAAATATGGACTAACAGATGAACAAGTAATTGAAAAAAGAAAAAAGTATGGTAGTAATACTATTAGTAATAGTAAAACTAATACTTTTTTTCATATGTTTTTAGAAACATTAGGAGATCCTATTATAAAAATATTATTAATAGTACTTGCAATAAAAATAATATTTTTAATAAAAGATTTTGATTGGTATGAAACAATTGGAATAATAATAGCCATCTTTCTAGCGTCTTTTATATCTGCAATATCAGAATATGGATCACAAAAAGCTTTTGATAGACTAACAGAAGAATCAAGTAAAAGCAAATGTCGTGTGAGAAGAAATAACAAAGTCGAAGAAATATATGTAGATGATATCGTAAAAGATGATATAGTTATTCTAAATACAGGTGATAAAATACCCGCTGATGGAGTAATTGTTGAAGGAAAAATTACTGTAGATGAATCAATGATGAATGGAGAGACTAAAGAAGTTTATAAAGAAAGTTGTCTAAGTTTAGAAAAAATAACTAAAAATAATTTAGTATATCGTGCTACAACTATATATGAAGGTTCAGCATTAATGTTAGTAACAAAAGTTGGAAATGATAGTTTTTATGGCAATTTAGCTCAACAATTACAAGAAAAAACTTTACCATCTCCTCTAAAAATAAGATTAGCTAATCTTGCTAAATTAATTAGTAAAATCGGATATATATGTGCATTTTTAGTTTTTGTTTCATATTTATTTTCTAAAATATTTATAGAAAACAACATAAGTAGTGTTATAACTAACTTTCCCTTACTACTTTCTTATATCTTGCAAGCTCTAACTTTATCAGTAACAATAATCGTAGTAGCAGTTCCCGAAGGACTTCCTATGATGATAACCCTAGTTTTATCTTCAAATATGAAAAGAATGGTTAAAAATAACGTTTTAGTAAGAAAACTAGTGGGAATTGAAACAGCTGGCTCTCTAAATATATTATTTACAGATAAAACAGGAACGCTAACTAATGGTAAAATGGAAGTAATACAAATAAGTAGTATTAATAATAGTTTTAATAGTATGATTGAACTTAATAATTATCCAAAGTATAAAGAATTAATAATAAATAGTATTATATATAATACAGATAGTATATATGATCCAACAACATCAACCATAATAGGGGGTAATTTAACAGATAAATCATTAATGGATTTTGTTAAAACAAAACAAAATAAAGAAGTCCAAATAATTGATAAATTAGCATTTGATAGTAAAAATAAATATAGTATATCGATAATTGATAAAAATAATAATAAAATAAAGCTTGTAAAAGGCGCTGTTGAAAAAATAATAAATGAATGTAATTATTATTATGATTTAGATGGAAAAAGAAATCTTTTAAAAAATAAAAAAGAATTATTAAGTAAAATAGATAATATGACCAGTAAAGGAATAAGAGCAATAGCCCTTGCCACAAGCAACAATACAAACATCTTAAATAGTGTTGATAATCTAACCTTAATTGCCATAGTTTATATTAAAGACGAAATTAGAATGGACGCTAAAGAGGGAATAGAATTAGTAGAAAAAGCTCATATTCAAACAGTTATGATAACAGGAGATAATAAAAATACTGCCGTATCAATTGCAAAAGAAATAGGACTTGTAAAAAACATTGATGATTTAGTATTAACAAGTGATGAGATAAATAAATTAACAGATGAAGAGTTAAAAGAAAAAATACCTAAACTAAAAGTAGTCTCTCGTGCTCTACCACAAGATAAAAGCCGATTAGTAAAATTATCACAAGAATTAAATTTAGTTGTTGGTATGACAGGTGATGGAGTAAATGATTCACTAGCATTAAAAAAAGCCGACGTTGGCTTTGCTATGGGAAGTGGTATGGAAGTAGCTAAAGAAGCTAGTGATATAGTAGTATTAGATGATAATTTCAAATCAATTGCTAGTGCTATTTTATATGGAAGAACAATATTTAAAAGTATAAGGAAATTTATCATTTTTCAACTAACAGTAAATCTTTGTGCAGTAAGCATATCAATAATTGGTCCATTTATAGGAATACCATCTCCAGTAACAGTAATCCAAATGCTTTGGATAAATATGGTTATGGATACACTCGCGGGTCTAGCTTTTTCCTATGAACCACCAAAATTAGAATATATGGAAGAAAAACCAAAGAAAAAAGATGAAAATATAATCAACAAATACATGATAAATGAAATAATAATTACTGGTCTATATTCAGCAGTTTTATGTATTTTATTCTTGAAATTAGATATAATTAAAAACTTATTTAGATATTCACCAGATAATATTTATCTTTTAACAGCATTCTTCGGTCTATTCATCTTTATTTCCATTTTTAATAGTTTTAATGCCAGAACTCATCGGTTGAATCTCTTCAGTCAAATATATAAAAATAAAGCCTTTATGTTAGTTATTTCATTTATTATTGTAGTTCAAATTTATCTAATTTATTATGGGGGAAATATATTTAGAACAAAAGGCTTAACAATAGAAGAATTTATAATTATGCTATTAATTGCCATAACAGTTATTCCAGTTGATTTTATAAGAAAAATTTATTTAAAGAAAAAAGGATTAAATACAGGCGTATAATTACATAATATACATAGAATTATCATCTACTTTATTATTATTGTTATTAACATTACTAATAGTAGCCTCTAATCTACTAACTCTCTCATCTAATCTTTTTATTTGTCTTTCCATAATACTTATTTTAGTATTTAACTCATTATTAGTATCATAATTATTCATATTGTTATAAGGATACATATTATTAAAAGGCATCATATTAACAAAAGGATTCATCATATTAGGCATTGGCATCATATTATTACACATAGTATCACTTCCTTACAATTTATTCAATTTAGTATATGCAAAATTAATTAATTATGTTAAAATACTAGTGGTGATATTATGAGGTTGAAAAACGTAAAAAATGCTAAAAATATAATAGAAAAAGGTATATATTATTTAGAAGAACCTAAAAAATATAAAGGAAATTGGAATAGTTATTTTAAAAATAATAATCCCATTTACATAGAAATAGGAATGGGTAAAGGTAATTTCATTATTAAAAATGCAATTAAATATCCCAATATTAATTTTATTGGAATCGAAAAATTCGATAGTGTAATTATAAGAGCAATTCAAAAATCTAATGAATTAGAATTAAATAATCTAGTGTTAATTAGAATGGATGCAGATAAAATAGAAGAAATATTTGATAACGAAATAGATAAAATTTATCTTAATTTCTCTGATCCTTGGCCAAAAGCAAGACATGAGAAAAGAAGATTAACAAGTAGAGTATTTTTAGAAAAATATGATAAGATTTTTAAAAAAGATAAAATAATAGAAATGAAAACAGATAATATAGATCTATTTAATTTTTCACTAGATTCATTAACAGATTATTCTTATAAAATTATTTATAAGACAAATAATTTAAATGATGAGAATAATATATTAACAGAATATGAAGAAAAATTTAGAAATTTAAATATAAAAATAAATAAATTAATTGCAGTTAAAAAAGATTAAGATAATTCTTAATTTTTTTTAAAAATCGTGTTAATTTTATGGAATTTATATAATAATTTTGTTATAATAGAAAAAAGAAATGTGGTGTTTTTATGGACATAAAAAAAATTAGAAATTTTAGTATAATCGCACATATAGATCATGGTAAAAGCACACTAGCAGATCGTTTATTAGAATATACTCATACAGTAGATAAAAGACAAATGAAAGAACAACTATTAGATAATATGGATCTAGAAAGAGAAAGAGGAATTACAATTAAATTAAATACTGTTAGAATCAATTATAACGGTTATATTCTAAATTTAATAGATACACCAGGTCATGTTGATTTTACTTACGAAGTATCAAGAAGTCTTGCCTCATGCGAAGGAGCAATTTTAATTGTTGATGCTGCTCAAGGAATCGAAGCCCAAACTCTAAGTAGTATCTATTTAGCATTAGATGCTAATTTGGAAATAATTCCTGTTATTAATAAAATAGATTTGCCTAATGCAGATATACCAACAAGAATTAATGAACTTGAGACGAGTTTTGGTTTTAAAAAAGAAGAAATCATCTTAACATCCGCTAAAACTGGAGAAGGAATAGATAAACTAATAGAAGCAATAATTACTAGAATTCCACCGCCAATTGGCAATATAAAAGATAAAACTAGATGTTTAATATTTGATAGTTATTTTGATAAATATCGTGGAGTAATAGCGCTCGTAAGAGTAATGGATGGTAAAGTTACAAATAAGAGTAAAATAAAAATGATGGCTACTAATGCTACTCATGAAGTAGTAGAACTTGGTTATTACACTCCTAACGAAGTAAAAGTAGAACAACTACAAGCAGGAGAAGTAGGATATATATCTGCTAGTATAAAAAGTATTGATGACGTATTAGTAGGAGATACTATAACTTTAGAAGATGATCCTGCTACTTATCCTCTTGAAGGTTATAAAAAAATGAAACCAATGGTCTTTTGTGGATTGTATCCAATTGACTCATCAAAATATAACAGTTTAAAAGAAGCCCTAGAAAAACTACGATTAAATGATGCATCTTTAAGCTTTGAACCCGAGAGTTCATCTACTTTAGGCTTTGGCTTTAGAACAGGATTTTTAGGCCTATTACATATGGACATCATCTCAGAGCGTATCAAACGAGAATTTAATATCGAAATAATTGCCACCGCACCATCAGTAATTTATAAAATAACCCTTACTAATAATGAAATAATTGAAGTTGATAATCCAAATGAATTTCCAGAAAAAGTTAAAATATTAAAAATAGAAGAACCTTATATTAAAACTAATATTTTTGTTCCAAGTGAATATATTGGCAGTATTATGGAACTATGTCAAAATAAACGTGGAAATTATATAAATATGGAATATATCGATCAAAAAAGAGTCAATATTCATTATGAAATACCATTATCAGAAATAGTATATGACTTTTTTGATAAATTAAAATCAATGACTCGTGGTTATGCCTCATTTGATTATGAACTAATTGGTTATAAACAAAGTAATTTAGTTAAGATGGATATTATGCTAAATGGTGAAATAGTAGATGCTCTATCAGTAATAGTTCACAAAGATTTTGCCTATAGTCGTGGTCGCATAATAGTCGATAATTTAAAAAATATTATTCCAAGACAAATGTTTGAAATTCCCATTCAAGCAGTAATTGGTAGCAAAGTAATAGCAAGAAGTGATATTAAAGCGATGAGAAAAAATGTATTAGCAAAATGTTATGGAGGAGATATTACTAGAAAAAGAAAATTATTAGACAAGCAAAAAGAGGGTAAGAAGAAAATGAAACAAATTGGTCATGTTCAAATACCATCTGAAGCTTTCTTAAGTGTATTATCAGTAGATGAGATAAAAGATAAATAGGAGTATATGTTATGGATAGTAAAGAAATTAAAATGGCAATATTATCAAATAAACTAGATGATAAAAAATTAGAGTTATTTTTAAGAAAAGAATTCAAAAATACAATTCAAGCGCTTTTTAATGCGTTATTTGTCTTAATGCGAGATCCTAATAAAAATAGTGAAAAAATAAATAATTATCTTAATAAAATAGCAACTGTAATTAATAATACAGAAGAAAAAGAAAAACTAAATATAATCTCTAAAAAAATAGAAGATGTACTTACTAGAGTAGATAATCATTTAAATAAGAAAAACAGTCAAGAAATAAAAAATATATTAATTCAATTAAGACAGTTAATGATTTTAACTAAAGAAAAAAAATATAAAAAAAATAATAATACAACAACAATTATTTTAGAAACACTTATATATGAAGATCATGATTTAGTAAAACTAGAAGTAATTCTCAATCGTCAAAGAGATTTATTTAAACCATCATCAAGAAAAAAAATATTTGCCGACATATTATCAGAATATATAAAACTAGATGAAAAAGAAGAAACAGCAAACTATTATTTTAAACTAATATCATTAATTTTATCTAGTAATAATAGATATCATATATTAGCTAATAAAGAAGAATACTTACAAATATTAGATAAAGCCAAAAAACATAACAAAACTATAACAATAATTAAAAATAAATTTAACAAAAACTATATTACTACAACTAAAGAATTAGAATTAAGATATGATATGTCCTTTACTTTCCCTAAAAATATGAATAAGATAAATAATTACGATAAACAAACAGCAAAAAGCCAAAATTTCATCAAATTTCCCTCAATTACAATCGATGATGAGGGAAATAAATGTAATGATGATGCAATTTATTTAGCCAAAAATCATGATGGCACTTATACACTTAGAATTGATATAGCATCTGTGCCCGCAATTATTCCACATATGTCTTATTTAGACATGCAAGCATATAAAAGAAGTGAAGCAATATATCTATCAGATATGACTATTCCTATTTATCCAGAATATATAGCCTATGATAAAGGATCTTTATTAGAAAACAATATAAGAAATGTATTAAGCTATATTTATCTTGTTGATTCTAATTTTGACGTAATAGAAGATAGTTTTCAAATAGTAAGTGCTAAAACACTAATATCTAATAACTTAAGCTATAAACAAGCAAATATTCTACTTAAAAATGAACGTTGTGATGAATTATCACAGATGTTAAAAAAATTGTCTTTTATTGCCTCAAAATTAGGAAACACTAATAGTAGTAGTGTATCAATTATAGATTCAAGAAAAATGATTGAAAAATTTATGAAATTACCAAGTAAAAGTATAAGTGCTTATTGTAAAAAAGAAGGTATTCCACTAAATTATCGTGTTTATCAAAAATTAAACGAAGAAAAACGTCGTCAGATTCAAACACATTATCATAATATAAATAATAATCCTGATAATGAATTATTAAAAATAATCGAAGAAAAATCTAGTACAGGTTTTTATAGTGATAAGCCATTATCACATGAATCATTTGGATCGAATTCTTATGCTAAAGTGACTTCTCCTCTAAGAAGTTATCCATCAACAATTAATGAATATATTATCTATGATTTTATAATTAATAAAAAGTATGATAATCAAACTATTGATAAATGGAATAGTATATTAAAAGAAGCAGTTCCATATATGAATGAGAGAATTAAAATGAATAATTTATTTTGTAAAGAATATGAGCAAATACGCGCTAAAACTAAAATATTAAGAAGGTGAAAATATGAATATGCCAAATATGAAACAAGCAAGATTAAGAACAAAAAATCCTCATAAAATTATAAAAGATGATTATATAATACCTACAAATGTATCTAATATAGGAAAAAATAAAAATTATCATGTTATAACTTATGGTTGTCAGATGAATGTACATGATTCAGAAAATATCAAAGCTATATTAGAAGATATGAAGTATAAAGAAGTAAATACTATTGATAAGGCTGATATAATTGTAATAAATACGTGTGCAATAAGAGAAAATGCCCATAATAAAGTAACTGGTATGTTAGGAAGAATAAAGCATTTAAAAGAAACAAAAAAAGATATTATTACTATCTTTTGTGGTTGCATGGCTCAAGAAGAAAATTATGTTAAAAACCTAACTCAAAAATATAAATGGATCGATATAATTGTTGGAACCCATAATTATCATAAAATACCAATTTATTTAGAAAATATAATGAAAGATAAAAAACAAGAAGTAGAAGTATTTAGTATTGAAGGCGATGTTTATGAAAATATACCAGTAAAAAGAGATTCTAAATACAAAGCATGGGTAAATATAATGTATGGCTGTGATAAATTTTGTAGTTATTGTATAGTCCCTTATACAAGAGGAAAACAAAGAAGTAGAGATCATTTAGATATACTAGACGAAGTTAAAAAATTAAAAGAAAATGGTTATTTAGAAGTAACATTACTTGGACAAAATGTAAATGCTTATGGTAAAGATTTAAATATTAATTATAATATGGCAAACTTATTAGAAGATGTTGCGAAAACAAATATTAAAAGAATCAGATTTGTAACGTCTCATCCTTGGGATTTTACTGATGAAATGTTAGATGTAATAGCAAAATACGATAATATCATGCCATATATTCATCTACCATTACAATCAGGAAGTAATAAAATATTAAAATTAATGAATCGTCGTTATACTAAAGAAGAATATATTAATTTATTTAATAAAATAAAAGAAAAAATACCTAATGTATCTATTACTACAGATATTATTGTTGGCTTTCCAAATGAAACCGAAGAAGACTTCTTAGAAACTCTAAATTTAGTAAAAAAATTAAAATATGATTTAGCCTATACTTTTATCTTTTCAAAAAGAGAATCTACAGTTGCATATAACATGGAAGATTTAACCCCATTAGAAGAAAAAAAGACAAGACTTGCACGTCTAAATGAAGTTGTCAACGAAAATGCTTATGCAAATAATTTAAAATATTTAAATGAAGAAGTAGAAGTATTATTAGAAGATAAATCAGATAAAGAAGGATATCTAATGGGCTATACTAATACTATGAAATTAGTAAATGTTAAGGCTGATTTATCATATTTAGGTAAAATTGTTAAAGTAAAAATAACTGATGTAAAAACTTGGTCATTAGATGGAAGTTTAGTAAAGGAGTTAGCAAATGTTAGATAAAGTTGATGAACTATTCTCTAGTATTGAAAATTCTAATGAATATAGAGAATATAAAAAAATAGGAAATATTTTGGAAAAAGATCCAAATATTTCTATATTGATTCAAGAAATAAAAGAATTACAAAAAGAAGCCACTTATTTAGAATCCAATAATGATATAAGATATAAAGAAGTAGATGAGATAATTAATAAGAAAGTAGAAGAGTTAAACCAAAATAAAATATATCAAGAATATTTAGATAAAATGAAAGAATTTAATAAATTGATTTTAAACTCTTCTAATATAATAGAAAACTATATAAATGATAAAATATAAATAATAGAGCTAACTAGCTCTATTATTTCATATTCATATTAACAAAATTATCTTGCATATTAAATCCTGATCCTAAATTACTTTGACCATTAATATTTGGTGTTAAATTAGTTGAACTATTATTACTTTTATCTAAATTAGGAGTTAAATTATTATTATTATTTTTATTATCAACTTTTATCTCTTCAACTTTAGTATCATTAGAACTATTATTTTGTTGTTGAGTTTTATTTGCTAAAGACTCTTTAATCTTAGCAATACCAGCATTAATATCTTGAATATTATTAGTATTATTATTAGCAGTATTTACATCGTTATTTATATTTATATTCGTATTCGTATTGATCTGATCATTAGTATTTACATTATTGTCAATAAAATCATTAGGATTAATTAAAGTAGTATTTTGATTATTAATTATTTTATGAGTATTTTTACTTACTTCAAAACTATCATCGATATCTACTAATTTTAATACTTCTTCTAAAGTAGTAAAACCTGCTAATACTTTGTATAAACCATCATGAAGTAGGGTAATAACATCTTTAGTATAAACTAATTCTCTTAATTCATCTTTACGCATACCAGCACTAATAGCATCGCGAATATCTTGATTAATAACAAGTACTTCTTGTAGAGCGATACGTCCGCGATAACCCTTATTACAATATTGACAACCAGTTGGTGCATAAAGTTGATTAACTTCTAAATTTAAAATAGATTTAAATAATTGTTTTTCATAATTAGTAGTTGGTCTTACTCTTTTACATTTATCACATAATTTTCTTGCTAAAGTTTGAGAAATAATCCCTTCTAAAGCACTAGCAAGTAAATATCTTTCAACATCCATATCTAAAAGACGCTCAATAGTGTTTAATGAATTATTGGTATGGATTGTAGATAAAACTAAGTGCCCAGTAATTGAAGCACGAACGGCTATTCTTGCAGTTTCACTATCACGAATCTCACCAATCATAATAATATTTGGATCTTGTCTTAAAATACTACGTAAAACAGTTGCAAAATCTAATCCAATATCACTATTAACTTGAACTTGATTTATACCTTTAATATCCATTTCAACCGGATCTTCAACTGTAACTAGATTAACTCCTTCAACATTTAGTCTTTGTAAAAAAGAATAAACTGTTGTTGACTTACCACTACCAGTAGCGCCCGTTACTAAAATGATTCCATTAGGAGAACTAATCATTTTTAATACTTTTTTATAATTAGATTCACTAAAATACAAATATTCAATACCTTTTAAGCTCATCGAATAATCCAAAATACGAATAACTATTTTTTCTCCTTTTTTAGTAGGTAGAGAAGAAACACGAAGATCAAGATTATGTCCTTTTAAAACAGTTTTAATCGCTCCATCTTGAGGTAATCTAGTTTCTGTTATATTCATACCAGATAAAAGTTTAATACGAGTGATGATATTTTGTTTTAAGTTATTAGGAATGACTGTAAAAGTATCTAATACCCCATCAACTCTAATTCTAACTTTTAAAAAGTCATCAGTAGGATCAAAGTGAATATCTGATGCACCACGTTCAACCGAATTGATAATTATCTCATTAACCGCATCCACAACCGGCATATTAGAAAAGTCAAAATCCTTATACATAATATCAACCTCATTCTATTCTAAATATATTATACAATATAAATTTAAACTAATCAACATCAAAGTAAAAAAAAGCCATATTTCGACAAAATAATATAAACTTCTTTTATATACTAGATATGGTGATAAAATGAAAGAAAAAATAAAAAGTAAAGTAAAAAAAGTAGTGCTACCAATATTTATATCAGTATTATCTGGGGGTATATGTGGTCATTTAGTTTATAATATTTATGAAGATGAAGCATCACTTGCACAGGCTGATAATTTAGTTTATTTAATTCAATCAGGTGCATATTCTAGTTATGATAATATGAGAGCAAATACAATGGGAAATTATGTATATTATGAAGATGAAGGATTATATAAAACAATAATTGGTATTACCCAAAGTAAAGAAAATATAGAAAAAATAAAAGATGCTTATGGAAAAGAAGTAGTAGTTAATAAGTATTATATAAACGATAAAGAACTATGTAATAGTATCAAAGAATATGACCAAAGGTTAAACAAAGTTCAAACAAATGAAGAAGTACAACAAGTAGTTATCGAAATGTTAAATTTATACAAAGAAGATAAAAATGTAGAAATATCTAAAGTAAGTTAGCAATATTATTAAAAGTGTGATATAATGTTAAAGACAAGAAAGAAGTGATTTAAATGACAATGGAAAAATTAGTTAATTATTGTAAACAACATGGTTTTATATTCCAAGGAAGTGAAATATATGGAGGACTTGCTAATACATGGGATTATGGGCCACTAGGAAGTAGACTTAAAAATAATATAAAAGATTCATGGAGAAAAAGATTCATTCAAGAAAGATTAAATGCATATGAACTAGATTCTGCTATTCTAATGCATCCAAGAGTTTGGGAAGCATCAGGACATGTTGGAGGTTTCTCTGATCCATTAATTGATTGTAAAAGCTGTAAAACACGTCATAGAGCAGATAAACTAATCGATGAATACGATGAAAACGCTCATGCGGATGGTATGAGTGAAGAAGAAATGGTAAAATACATTAAAGATAATAAAGTACCATGTCCAAAATGTGGAAAAAGTGATTTTACTGATATAAGAGAATTTAACTTAATGTTTGAAACAAAACGTGGTGTAGTTGAAGATGGAAAAAATAAAGTATATTTAAGACCAGAAAACGCTCAAGGAGAATACGTAAATTTCTTAAATGTACAAAGAACAATGAGAACCAAACTTCCATTTAGTATTGGACAAATAGGAAAAGCTTTTAGAAATGAAATAACTCCTGGTAATTTTACTTTCAGAACTATTGAATTTGAACAAATGGAATATCAAACTTTTTGTAAAGAAGGAACCGATAGTGAACTTTATAAATATTTTAAAGAATATGCTAAAAAATATTTTATGGATTTAGGAATACCAGAAGAAAAATTAAGATTTCACGATCATGAGAAGTTAGTATTTTATGCTAAAGAAGCATGTGATATCGAATATAAATTTGCATTCGGTTGGGGAGAAATAAATGGAACTCATAATCGTACTAATTATGATTTATCTCGCCACCAAGAATACTCTGGAGTATCTCAAGAATATTTAGATCCTGAAACAAATGAAAAATTCATTCCATATATAATAGAATCTACAGTTGGTTGTGATAGAGCAGTACTAGCAGTTTTAGATAATAGTTATCATGAAGAAGTACTTGAAAATGGTGAAATACGTGAAGTTATGAAATTCATTCCATATCTAGCACCATATAAAGTAGCGGTTTTACCACTTGTTAAAAAAGTACACGCTAATAAAGCTAAACAATTAGTAGAAACATTAAATAAACATTTTACAACTATGTATGATGAGACAGGTAGTATTGGTAAAAGATATCGTCGTCAAGATATAATTGGAACTCCATATTGTATTACAATCGATGATGAGACTATAAATAATAATACAGTAACTATAAGAGATCGTGATACAATGAAGCAAATAACTCTAAATATAGATGAGATTATTAACTATATAAATGATAAAATTAAATTTTAAAACTTATCAATTTTGATGAGTTTTTCTATTATCATATTGACTTAAATACAAAACTATATTATAATTTTCTTATGAGAATAGGAAGTGATAGCCATGATACCATTTAAGTTAAATAACAAAGGACAAACATTAGTTGAATATATTTTAATTGTCTCTTTAATTACAGTTTTAGCCATAGGGTTAGTTAAAATATTTGGTGGTTATTTAAAAGATGCAGTAACTAAGATGGGATGTTCTATTATGGATAAAGAATACATCGAAACAGATAAAGTAGGAGAGGCTTATTGTAAAGGTGATGAAGACAGATTGTTTGAATAAAACTTTTTGTTTTTTCTTTTTTAATCTTGATATATTTAAAAATTGTGTTACAATATTAAGTCAAGAAAGGAAAGTGATTATTTTATTGTTATCTTCATAATAAAATAACTTTCTTTTTTACTTTTATGGGGTGATTATATGGTTCAAACAAACTTACCGGTGATGTTACTTAGAAATATTGTTTTGCTTCCCTTTAATGATATTAGGCTAGAAATAGTAAGTGATAAAGATAAAGAAGTATTAACATTTTGTGATAAAAATAATGATGGTTATATTTTACTTACAAATCTATTAGATCCATTAGAGGAAAAACCTAGTTTAGAAGAATTGCCAAAAATTGCAATTTTAGGTAAAATAAAATCAAAAATAGAACTATCTAATGGAATATTTAGAATAGTAATAAGTGGTATAGATAGAGTAGAAGTATTAGACTATTTTGAAAGTGAAGATAATATTTTACAAGCTTTTGTAATTCCCACAAAAGAATATGATTATGATGAGACAGAAGCAACTGCCATTAGAAGAGTATTATTAAATGATTTAGCTGAATTTGTAGAACTATCACCACATATGAGTAATAATGTTATGGGAAGAATAGAGGCAATTAGTTCTTTAAATAAATTATCAGATATTATTGTATCAGAACTAACATTAACATATCATGAGAAAATAAAATATGTAGAAATAACTAATCCAATATATCGCGCTAAAAACTTGATTAGGGATTTACATAAAGAATTAGAAACAGTAAAATTAGAACAAGATATAGAACAAACCCTAAAAAATAGATTAGATAAATCACAAAAAGAATATTTATTACGAGAAAAAATAAAACTAATTAAAGAAGAATTAGGCGAAGTAGATATTAAAAATAATGACGTTACTAAATTAAAAGCAAAAATAGATAAATTGGATGCTCCAAATAAAATAAAAACAAGACTAATAGAAGAACTATATCGTTATGAAGTAGCATCAGACTCTTCCCCTGATAATTCAATAATTAGAACTTATATCGAATGGTTACTTGCACTTCCTTGGAATAAATCAACAGTTGATAATGATAATATAGAAGATATAAAAAAATATCTAGACGAATCACATTATGGACTTGATAAAATAAAAAGAAGAATAATATCTTATATTGCAGTTAAGAAAAATACTAATAATACTAATAGTCCGATTATATGCCTTGTTGGACCTCCAGGATGCGGTAAAACAACATTAGCAAAATCAATAGCAAAATCACTTCATAAAAAGTTCGTAAAAATAAGTGTTGGCGGAGTAAATGATGAAGCAGAAATTATGGGTCATAGACGAACTTATTTAGGTGCAATGCCAGGAAAAATAATTCAAGGATTAAAAAAAGCTGGTTCTAATAATCCTGTCTTCTTAATTGATGAGATTGATAAAATAACTAAAGATTATCGTGGTGATCCCGCTAGTGCTCTATTAGATGTATTAGATAAAGAACAAAATACAATATTTTGTGATAATTACATCGAAGAAGAATTTGATTTATCAAAAGTTATGTTCATACTAACTGCAAATACTACTAGTAGTATTCCTCCAGCTTTAAAAGATCGATTAGAAATAATAGAATTATCTAGTTATACAATATTTGATAAAATAAATATTTGTAATAACTATTTACTACCTAAACTATTATTAGAACATAATATTGCAAATGATAAATTAGAAATAACTCCCAATGCATTATTTAAAATAATAAATAATTATACCAAAGAAGCAGGAGCAAGAGAATTAGAAAGACAATTATCAACAATATGTCGTGAAGTAGTTATGGATATGTTATTTAATAAAGATAAAAAGAAAACTTATATTATATCAGAAGAAAATTTAGAAGAATATTTAGGAAAAGAAAAATATTTAGACTTTATTAATGACAAAAACAAAAAAAGTGGCATTGTCAACGCTTTAGCAGCCTCAACTTTTGGAGGATTTATCCTAAAAGTAACATGTACTTATTTTAAAGGAAGCGGTAATATAATTTTAACAGGATCATTAGGGGACGTAATGAAAGAAAGTGCTACAATTGCTATTAGTTATATAAAAAGCAATTATAAAAAATTTAATCTTGATTATGAAAAAATAATAGAAAGTGATATTCATATTCATTTTGAAGAAGGAGCCATAAAAAAAGAAGGACCAAGTGCTGGTATAACTATTGTAAGTGCTATTATAAGTGCTTTTAAAAATATAAATGTCGCTAGTACCATTAGTATGAGTGGTGAAATAACTCTAAGAGGTAGAATACTACCAATTGGCGGCCTAAAAGAAAAATTAATATCAGCATTTTCAAATGGTATTAAAACTGTTTATATTCCTTATGATAACGAAAACGATTTAGATGATGTTCCTAAAATAGTTAAAGAAAAACTAGAAATAATATTAGTAAAAGATTATGAAGATATATATAATAATATTTTTAAAATAAAAGATAAAGATAAGAAAAATGAAAAAAAATAGTCAAAATGATAAAAAATATGTTATACTAATGATAGTAGGAGGAAGATCATGAACATGAATTTTCGTAATAAAGACTTAATGGAAGTTTTTGAAGAAAGATATCAAGCTAATCATAATAAAAAACTAATGGCAGAAGTAAAAAATAATAAAAAAAATACAGTTGATCGTATGTTTGGAGTAAAAAATAGACCTAATAATCCCGTTAATAATCATGTTATTGGTTACAATAACTTTAAAGGTAAGTAAATATGGAAGATTTATATAAATACGAAAAAGAACTATACGATCAAAACATAAAACTAATCGGAGGAATAGATGAAGTAGGAAGAGGCCCATTAATTGGCCCAGTAGTAGCAGCCTGTGTAATCTTACCCAAAGACTTCAAATTAGAAGGACTTACAGATTCTAAAAAATTATCAGAAAAAAAACGTAATAAATTCAATGAAATCATACTAAAAGAAGCAATTTCTGTTGGAATTGGTGTAGTAGAAGCAGAAGAAATAGATAAATTAAATATTTATTCAGCTACCCAATTAGCAATGAAAAAAGCAGTTGATAATTTAAAAATAAAACCAGATCATATATTAATTGATGCCATGCCACTAGATTTAGATATACCAACCACATCAATTATAAAAGGCGATAGCAAAAGCATAACAATAGCAGCGGCTTCTGTTGTTGCCAAAGTATATAGAGATAGCATTCTAGTAGAATTGGATAAAAAATATCCTATGTATGGCTTAAAACAAAATAAAGGATATCCAACCCAAAAACATCTTGAAGCCATTAAAGAGTATGGAATATGCAAACACCATAGAATGAGTTTTGGACCAGTATTAAGAAGTAAAGATAAAAGAATAGATTAGGAGGAAGGAATGAAAGTATTAAAAATAATAAAAGAAGTAATAAGAAAAATACTAGCAATTGTCTTACCAATAGTTTTTTTCGGATGGGTAATTATAGTTTTAATCGACTATTATAATGCCTCACAAAATAAAGATCCAAATTTCTGCTTATCAAAAGAAACAAAAGAATATAGCGATGGAAATGTTAATATATGTACAGGATTAGGATACAAAGTATATCGCTATAATCGTGAAAGCTATACTGCTATAGAATTTGGACCATTTTGGTTAGAAGAACGAAAGTAAATGTCAAACGACATTTTTTTTGCTTTTTTTATGAAAAAAGTCGAAATATATGATATAATTACTACATAGAAGGTGGTAGAGTGAAAAAGTTAATATTGATGTGTCTAATAACTTTATGTCTATTATTACCAAATAATGTTTTTGCAAAAACGGGAGTAGTATATTGTCCTGATAATAATGACCCTTTAACAATTAGAAACAGTATAGGCGGAAGTGCAATCGGCTCTGCAAGTTGTAATACTAAACTAGAAATAATAGAAGAAAATGTCGGTAAAACAGTTGGTTGTAGCAGTTGGCATAAAATTAAATATAACTCTAAAGAGGGTTATGCATGTGGCGATTATATAAAAGTAGATAATAGTTCATATGAAAAAGGAAAAGTTTTATGCATCGAAAATAATGACCCCCTAAATATTTGGTATGATGTTAATAAATCAAAAAGCCTAAAGCAATTAAGCTGTAACACAGAATTGACAGTTATTGAAAAAAATGTTGCTAATAATAGCAAATGTTCCAATTGGTATAAAGTTGAACACAATGGAACTACCGGTTATGCATGCGGTAAGTATGTAAGTGTTAATTCAGGAGGATCGACAACTCCACCAGATCCTAATGTAGGAAAAAGTAGTAGTGCCGATAATATTTATATAAAAGATGATTACCAAAGCCAAGTAAATGGCGATGGGACAATTTCTTGCTTTGAAGATACATCTGATATTACCTTAAGAAGTAGTGCTGGCAGTGGTAGTGCAACAGGTAAGGCCAAATGTGGTGATATAGTTAAAATAAATTCTATTAAAGAGGCAAGTGGTAGCTGTGGTTATTATTACAATGTAACTAACCAAAGAAATGAAACAGGATATTTATGTGGCTATTTTGTAAATACCACTAAATTATCTGATACAGCATTAAAATACTATAGTCAAAAAGAAGACTTAGAAAAGTATACAACCAAACTTAAAAACCTTAAATTTCCTGATAGCTATATTCCTTATTTATTAGAAATACATGCCCGTCATCCTAATTGGAACTTTGTTCCAGAATTTATTAATCTAAATTTTTCAGATGTCGTTCACAATGAATCATTTAACGGAAGAAGCCTATTACAAGGTGCTTATTTCAATTCTAATTACTTATCAATGGACATAAATACTTATGATATTTTAAATAACAAATTTAATGATTATGATACAGAAGCTGGCTGGTATAACGCATCTTCAGAAGCAGTTGCTTTCTATCTTGATCCTAGAAATTATTTGAATGAAAAATACATCTTTGCCTTTGAAAATTTATTACATAATCCTTCTCACGAGAAGAGTATGGTTTCTAAAATACTAGCAACGCAAACTTTTTGGAACAGTGTTTATAAAAATCATTCTGGTGATGTTGCTTCTGATATAATAAAAGCTGCCCAAGAAGCAGATATAAGTGCAATTCATGTAGCAAGTAGAATAAAACAAGAAATATCAGGAATTCGACCAACAGATCCAAGATTAGGAGGAACATTTAATTACAATAATAAGAACTATTCAGGATATTATAACTTCTTTAATATAAATGTATATGGACCAAACAAAATAGTTAATGGAATGGTATATGCAATGAATAATGGATGGAATACACCATATAAAGCAATTTTAGGAGGAAGTAAATTCATTAGAAATGGATATATCGGAGTTAATCAAGATACAGTTTATTACGAAAAATTTGATGTTTCAACTACAAATGGACATTACGATCATCAATATCAACAAAATTTAGCGGCTGTAGTTCAAGAAACTAATACAACTTATAAATCATATGTTGATTTTGGAAATTATTTAAATAAAGAAATAACATTTACTATTCCTGTATATAACAACATGAGCAATTATGCTGTAACTTCACCAAAATTAGGCAATCCAAATAACTATCTAAAAGATCTAAAAGTAAATGGAAATACAGTTAGTGGCTTTAGTTATGATAAATATGAATATGATATAAATATTCCAAGCACAACCAATAGTGTTAATGTAAGTGCTACAAAAATAGTAAATGGTGCAACAGTTAAAGGAACTGGAACCATTAATGTTCCAAATAGTAAAACTATAAACGTCGATGTAACCGCGGAAAATGGTAGAACAAGAACATATAAAATAAACATTAAAAAAATAGCAACAGACGATGAAGAAGAAAAAGTGGATATGAGTACTATTTTAAATAACATTGGTATAAAATATAATGATAATTACATGTTTGGAATAAAAGAGAAAACAGACTCTTCAAATATAGTTAATAATGTTAAAGAAATTAGTCAGTATGCTAGTGCAAGTATCAAAGATAAAAACAATAATCCAAAAAGCGGACCATTTAAAACTGGTGATAAAGTAACAATAAGTAATGGTAGTGAAACTAGAAACTTTACAGTTGTAATCTATGGAGATATAAATGGTGATGGCAAAATAGATAAAGATGATTGTTTAGCAATATTAAGACAATTAAACGGATATACAAAATTAAATGGAGCATATCAAGAGGCAGCGGACGCTAATCACGATGGCAAAATAAATAAAGATGATTGTTTAGCAATATTAAGACAATTAAATGGATATGCCGATATTAAGCAATAGAAAGTGGGTTATAAAATGAAAAAAAGAAATTTGGTAAAAATTTTATTAGTAAGTATTTTTGCTTTTGTTGGAATTTCTGATGTTTCAGCATCTAGTTTAAGTATGAAAGCATCTTCAAGTTCAGTTACTAGAGGCAATACAGTAACTATAACTACAACCATAAACGCTGATAGTGGTATTTACACAATTGAAGGCAGTATGTCTTGTACAGGAGCAGGAGTAGATGGCGGTAGTAGTTTAACTTACAACGATATAGATACTAAAAGTAAGTCAAAATCATTTACATATACAATTAAACCAACTGCTAGTGGAACGGTAACTTGTAAAACTTCTACCGTCATGTTGCGTGAACTTGCTCAAGAATCAAATTACTCATTAGGCAGTAAGTCAATAACAATTAAAGTAAACGATCCAGTAGTAGTACCTCCAAAAGAGTATTCTTCCAATAATAATTTATCTAGTTTAACTATCGAAGGATTTGAATTAGATAAAAAGTTTGATAAAGATACCCTTGAATACAATGTTGAACTACCTAATGAAACAGAAACTATAACCATTAAAGCAACACCTGCTGATGATAATGCCACTGTAAAAGGCGATGGGAATATAAAAGTAAGCGAAGGTTCTAATAAAATAGAAATTAAAGTAACCGCGGAAAATGGTAATGTCAAAACATATGTAATTAATGCAACAGTAAAAGAATTAGATCCGATCGAAATAACTATTGATGATAAAAAATATACAATAATTAGAAAAGAAGACGTATTAGAAGCTCCAGAAGGATTTGAAAAAACTACCATAAAAATAGGTGATGATGATGTCCTTGCATATAAAAATGATACTTTAGGCTATACTCTAGTAGGTTTAAAAGATGAAGCTGGTAATTCGAAATATTATATATATGATGATGGAAAGTATTTAGAATTTAATATTTTAACAGCTAGAGGTTTAAGTGTTATAGTATTAGATTATCCTAAAGATAAAGTGTTTGATAACTATATTTTAGGAGAATTTGAAGTAAATGATATTAAGTATAAAGGATATAAAAGTACTAAAAATTCCAAATTCTATTTAATATATGCTAAGAGCATGGAAGATGGAAAAGAATATTTATATCAATATGACACAAGTGAAGGAACACTGCAAAAATACAATGAAGACATCCTAGATTTAGTCGATAAATATAAAGAAGAAAAAGACAAATATAAATTATATTTAATAATAGTTGCTAGTGTATTTGGTGTAGCAGTAGTAGCTACTATAACTACATTAATTATTAAAAATAAAAAAGGTAGAAAAAAGACAAAAGTAAAATCAAACCAAATAAATTCAGATATTAATTTTTAGATAAAAACTTCGTTTCTTAAATAAATAGAAACGATTTTTTTTATCCAAAACGTATTTATAGCCATATGTTTATATAATGTTCTTTACTATAAACAAGGAACAAAATTTATTTTATCTTTTATCTCAAAAATACTTTGTTAGTTTAGAATCTTATGCTATAATGTAAATAGTAGGAGCGATCAATATGATAAAAAGATTATATTGCTGGATATTCCAAAAATTATAGCGCATTTTTTGTACTGATAAATCACACTATAGGCTATTTATTATTAAAAGATAAAAACGTTGATACATATAAAAATATAGTAAAAAAATAGAATAAATGAAAAGAACTTTACTTACAACGACTAAAAACATCGACAATATTATTTTACTCTAACTTTGGTATTATCCATGTATATTCCATATTTAAACAATGGAAAAATATCATATGCTCTTGATTCACGGAATATAGTTACAGCTACTATTCCTGCCATGGCATTATTTTATATTATTAGATATTTCTTTGAAAACGCGAAAGAAAAAACATGTACATCTAAAATTATAGAACAAATAAGTTTGGCAACATTTGGAATCTACTTATTTCATTGCTTAATCAATTATAAAACATATTTGCATTTAATAAATATTTATACTGGAAGTTGTTGCTTTATAATATGTGCCATTACAACATTTGTCTTAAGAAAGATTCCAATAATTAAAAAATTTTGTAATAATGAAAGGAATATGAAATGAAAAGAAAAACTAGACGAAAACTTAAAAAAGTACCAGTAGTAATTACACTATTACTAATAGTATTAATAGTAGTATTAGTAATATTGTTATTTAAAAATAATAACAAGGATGAAAACGTTTTAAAAGATAGTCCGAAAAACTATTATAATCAGTACGTAAAAACTAAAGATGACACTTTACTTTATAATGATGAAGATGAAAAAGTTGGACTAATTGCTAAAAATGTAGAATTAGAATTAGAAGAAATAGACATTAACAAAGATACAAAATATTTTAAAACAATAATTAATAATAAGGAGTATTACATTGATTATAAAAATTTAGAAAAAATTAGTGATTTATCAGAAATTAATAACAGATATAAAAATTACATTGTATTTAACGAAAATATTATTACTGATGAAAATACATCTTTTTATGATGATAATAATAATTTAGTATATGAAATATCTGAAAGTCTTAATTTGCCTATTATTATAAAAAACGAAGATAGTTATGGAGTAGAATTTAATAATAATCTTTTATATGTTAAAAAAGAAGATGTAAAAGAGATAGTAGATAATGAAAATACACAAGAAAAAAATTCAACTGGAGTTCCGGTTCTAAATTATCATTTTGTTTTTGAAAATAGTGATACTTCTTGTAATGAAGAAATATGTCATTCTGCTACTCAAATAAAAGAACACTTTTCTTACATAAAAGAAAATAACTTTTTTACGCCGACTATGAAAGAATTAGAAATGTATATCGATGGCAAACTACAATTACCTCAAAAAAGTGTATCTATCACATTTGATGATGGAACTAGAGCAGACGTTGCCAAAAAATATGTTGATATGTATGAAATAAATGCAACTTTATTTTTGATAACTTCATGGTTTAATAAAGATGAATTTGAATCAGAATATTTAGAAGTTCATTCACACGGTGATGATATACATAATGGTGGTGTTTGTCCTGGAGGACAAGGTGGAGCGATAAAATGTTTAGAAGAAGAAAAATTACTTGCTGATTTAAAATTAAGCAGAGAAAAATTAAATAATACAACAGTATTTTGTTATCCGTTTTATGAATACAATGAATATAGTATTGAAATGCTAAAAAAAGCTGGTTTTACAATGGCATTTGCAGGAGAAATGGCAGGGGGAGAACATATAGTAAAAGTTAATGCAGATAAATACAGACTTCCAAGGTGGGTAATAGTAAATTGGACAACAAAAGAACAATTTATAAGTTATGTAAATGGAGGAGTTTAAAATGAAAAAAGTTATGTTTATATCCTCAACAGGAGGACATCTAGATGAATTAATGCAACTTAAAAGTATGTTTGAAAAATATGATTATTATATAGTTACAGAAAAAACAAAATCTAATCTAAGTTTAAAAGATAAATATCCCAAAAGAGTATCTTTTCTATTGTATGGCACATATACAACTCCATTAAAAAAAATAACATATCCATTTAAACTACTTATAAATAGTATTAAATCTTTATGTATTTTTATAAAAGTAAGACCAAAATATGTTATCACAACCGGAGCACATACCGCCGGACCAATGTGTTGTATTGCTAAATTATTTGGTAGTAAAATCATATTTATTGAAACATTTGCTAATTCTAATACCAAAACAAGAACCGGTAGATTAGTATATAAATTTGCAGACTTATTTATAGTACAATGGGAAGAACTAAAAAAAGTATATCCAAATGCAGTATATGGGGGGTGGATATTCTAATGATTTTAGTTACATTAGGAACACAAGATAAACAATTTAAAAGATTATTAGATGCAGTAGAAGAACAAATAAATTTAAAAAATATTAAGGATAAAGTAATTGTACAAGCCGGGCATACAAAATATGAAAGTAAAAATATGGAGATTTTTGATTTAATAGATAGACAAAAATTCTCTGAACTAATAGATAGTTGTGATATATTAATTACCCATGGAGGAGTTGGATCAATTATAAATGGTCTTCAGCACAATAAAAAAGTTATAGTTGCACCTAGACTAGCCAAGTACGATGAGCATATGAACGATCATCAACTGCAAATTACTGCTAATTTTACTAAAGCAGGTTATATCATTCCACTATATGAAAATGATGATTTAAAGGAAGTATTAAATAAAGCAAAAACTTTTAAACCAAAACAATTTAAAAGTAACACTAATAACATGATAAAAATTATTGAAAACTTTATTGATAATAACTAGAAAAACGAGTTTAAAATGATATTAACATATTTGACATAGTAGTTCTTTCTTGTTATAATTAAAGAAGCAAATTACATATTTAATGTAGAAAGTAGGTATAAGCATGAAAAAAGTAGTAGGAGCTATATTAAATTTTTTTGCCAATTTTTTCAAAGTCAAAGAAAATAAAATATTATTTCAATCAGGACGCTCTAAAGTAGATTGTAATCCATATGCAGTATATAAATATATTAAAGAAAATTGTAAAGATAAATTCGAATGTGTATGGTTAGTAGAAAAAGATACTGATATATCAATGTTAGATGAAAACGATTATGCTTACTACAAAACTCTTAAAGGTTTTATAGCGATGGTAACTTCCAAATATTGGATTAGAAGTCAAAGTTTAGGCAGTATTATAAAAAAGAAGGAAAATCAAGTATACATTCAAATGTGGCATGGTGCAGGAAATTTTAAAAAATGTGGTTATGATTGCATGAAAGAAAGTGAAAGACCAACCGAAACAATAGATCACGCAAAAGAGTGGGATTATTTAATCGCAACTGATGAGTATAATAAAGATGCTCTATCAAGCAGTGTTGGTTACAAAAAGAAGTGCTTTGTAGTAGGTAATTGTGAAACTGATTTATTAGTTAACCATACTAAACAATACGTTGATAATATTAAAAATAAAATAGGACTTGATAATAAAAAAGTCATTTTATACGCCCCAACATTTAGAGATACAGATTTGAACAAAAGTGGAGATGAGTTAAAAATACCAATTACAAAACTAGAGGATTTAAAAGATTACACAGTCTTATTAAGATTGCATCCACTAGTTAGTAAAAAAATTGAAAATAAAAAATTACCATCTAATTTTATAAATGTAGGATGGTATCCAAATATTCTAGATTTATATTTAGTAACAGATATTCTAATAACAGATTACTCGTCAATAGTATTTCCATATATGCTATTAGAAAAAAGTCTTATTATGTATCCTTATGATTATGAAGATTACTTAAAATTAAGAGGAGGCTTTTATCTTGATTATAAAAACGATTTGCCAGGTAAAATAGTATATAATGAAGATGAATTAGTAAATACTATAAAAAACATCGATGAAATTAATAAAGAATATATGCCTAAAGTAAAAGAGTTTAATAAAAAATATAATAGTTTAAACAATGGAAAAGTATGTCAAAGGTTTGTTGATATGCTAATAGATAAAAAATTTAAATAAAGAGGTGAAGTATGATACCAAAAAAAATCCACTATGTTTGGGTAGGTGGAAAAAAGAAGCCTAAAGATATTGAAAGATGTATAAAATCATGGAAAAAGAAATTAAAAGATTACGAGATAATAGAGTGGAATGAAAATAATTTTGACATTAACTCTCATCCCTTTACTAAAAGCGCATATTCCGCTAAAAAATGGGCGTATGTAAGTGATTATATTAGAATGTATGCATTATATAATCATGGTGGAATTTATCTTGATACTGATAATTTAGTTTTAGAAAGTTTGGATAAATTTTTAAATGATCGAGCTTTTGTCGGCTTTGAAAATCCTAATTATCCATATACAGCAGCCTGTGGTTGTGAAAAAGGACATCCATTAACTAAAGATATTTTAGACTACTATGAAGGAAGAACATTTGAATTTGATACAAATGATCAAATGAAAGCAGTTAATACTAAAATAGTCTCAGAAATATTAATAAATAAATATGGTTGTAAAGTTAATAATCAAGAACAGTTATTAAAAGAGGGAATTAGAGTTTATCCTGATTATATTTTATGTAATCCATCAAAAGAATCATCAATAATTCATATATTTACAGGAACTTGGATGGAAGGTGCTAAACCATTGGCAAGAAAAATAAATAAATTTATAAAATTACGTTTGACTTCTAAAACAAGAGCAGGACTATATAGAAAGTTTATAAATAAAGTATAGGTGATAAAAATGATAAAAGTTATGAGTATTTTTGGTACGAGACCAGAAGCTATAAAAATGGCTCCATTAGTAAAAGAATTAAATAGTAGAAAAGAAATAAAATCAATAGTTTGTGTAACAGCACAACATCGTGAAATGCTAGATCAAGTTTTAGAAGTATTTAAAATCACTCCTGATTATGATTTAAACATTATGAAAAAAGGCCAAACATTATCTGAAATAACTACTAGGGCAATAATGGGACTAGAAGAAATTATTACCAAAGAAAAACCAGACATTGTGTTAGTTCATGGTGATACTACAACCACCTTTGCAGGAGCACTAGCGGCTTTTTACTCTCAAGTAGATGTCGGACACGTAGAAGCAGGACTTAGAACATGGGATAAATACGCTCCATTTCCTGAAGAGATGAACAGACAAATGGTCGATCGCTTGAGTGATATGTATTTTGCTCCAACAAAGATAAGTATGCAAAATTTACTAGCAGAAAATATTGATGAAAACAAAATATACATAACTGGTAATACAGCTATAGACGCAATGCAAACAACCGTTAAAGAAAATTACCATAATGAAATATTTGATTGGATTGGTTCAGATAAAATGATATTATTAACGGCTCATCGTCGTGAAAATCTTGGCGAACCAATGAAAAATATATTTAGAGCAATTAAGAGAATAGTCGATGAATATGATGGTGTAAAAGTTGTTTATCCAATCCATATGAATCCTAAAGTAAGATCAATTGCTCATGAAATTTTTGGAGATATTGATAAAGTAAAATTAATAGAGCCATTAGAAGTAGTTGATTTTCATAACTTTATTAATAAAAGTTATATTATATTAACTGATTCTGGAGGAATTCAAGAAGAAGCACCATCACTTGGAAAACCAGTTTTAGTATTAAGAAATACGACTGAAAGACCAGAAGGAATATCAGCGGGAACTTTAAAATTAGTAGGAACTGATGAGCAAACAATTTATAAAAAAACCAAAGAATTACTTGATAATCAAGAATTATATGATAAAATGAGTCAAGCATCTAATCCATATGGAGATGGACAAGCAAGTAAAAAAATAGTAGATGTAATTTTAGAAAAATACACTAAATAGAAGAGGTGTCATATGACAAGAACTGAAAACTCAACAAAAAATATGATAACTGGCTTAATAAATCAATTATTAATATTAATATTTAGATTTGTAACTAGAACTGTTTTTATACAATGTTTAGGAGAACAATATTTAGGTATTAATGGATTATTTACTAATATTTTAACACTATTATCCCTAACTGATTTAGGAATAGGAACAGCATTAGTTTTTAGCTTGTATAAACCAATTGCTGAAGGAGATATTAAAAGACAAAATATTATAATTCATTATTTGAAAAAAGTTTATTTTATAATTGGTATAGTAATTATAGTAATCTCTTTAATATTGATGCCTTTTTTACCTTATATTATTAAAGAAAAAGTTGATTTCATCAACTTAAATATTGTTTTTCTAATCTATGTTTTCCAAACAGCGTCTACATACTTATTTTTTGCATCCAATACAGAATTTTTAAATGCAAATCAAAAAAATTATATTGTTAATAGAATAAGTAATATTGTAACTATAATTAGTAATTTAGCCCAAATATTGGTATTATTAGTATTTAAGAATTTTTACATATATATAATTACAGTAGTTCTATTTGGAATTATACAAGCTGGAATAATTGCCATTAAAGCAAGAAAAATGTATCCTTTTATCAAAGAAAAACCAGAAGCATCATTAACTAAAGAAGAAAAAAAAGATATTTTCAAAGATTGTGGTTCACTATTAATATATAGAACTAATTATGTAGTTTTAACCGCAACAGATAATGTTGTAATTTCAAAATTTTTAGGACTAGCAGTCGTTGGATTATATTCTAATTATTTATTAATAGTCAATTCTATAATTAATGTATTAAGTACATTTTTTAACGCTATAACAGCTAGTATAGGGAATTTACATGCTACTGAAGAAGAAGAAAAAGAATATTTTATATTTAGATTAGTAAATTTATTGACTGTAACCTTCTTTGGAATATTTGCCATTGGAGTTTACTGTTTAGCTAATGATTTTATTACAATTTGGATTGGTGATAAATTTTTAATAACTGGTTTATTTGTCTTAATTTTGGCAATTAATCTTTATATAGAAGGATTAAGAAAATTTTTATCATCATATAGAAGCAGTTATGGATTATTTAGAAATGCAAAATTTATGCCATTTTTTGGAATGGTAGTAAATATAGTAGTATCTATTGTTCTTGTACAAAAAATAGGAATATTTGGTGTACTATTAGGAACATTAATTTCTAATTTACTATCTTTTATGTGGTACGATCCATATATTATATATAAAAAATCTTTTAAAAAAAGCCCTAAAGAATATTATTTAAAAAATATAGCATATCTATTATACTTTATACTAGTAGGATATTTATGTAGTCTAATATGTGATTTCACAGTCATAAATGGAGTTTTAGGATTTATAATACATGGTATCATATGTATTACAATACCAGTTATACCTTTAATAATTTATTATTACAATAGTGAATATGGAAGCTATTTAAAATATGCAATTAAAAAAATCTTAAAAAAAATATAAATAAGGAGTGATAAAGTGAAAAAAGTATCAATTTTAATGCCAACATATAATGATGCTGATACTATTTGTGAAACATTAGATAGTATATGTAGCCAAAACTATAATAATTGGGAACTTATTATTATCGATGATGGATCATCTGATAATACAAAAGAAGTTATAAATACATATATAGAAAAAAATAATCTAAATAAAAAGATAAAATATGTTTTTCAAGAAAATCAGGATCAACTACGCGCACTTATTAATGGCATGCAGTATATTACAGGAGATTATGTTTACATATTACACTCTGATGATTTATTATTTGATCAGAATTCTGTTTCAAAGGCAGCTGCATATTTAGATGAGCATCCAAAAATAGATGGAATAATAGGAAACTTGACAATTATAGACGAAAATAGTAATATAACTAAAACCGAAGAAGTTCTCAATTATATAAATGCAGAAAAAACAATTGCCACTCAATTGTTATGGCTTGGTAGAAATTTATATGTTGATGTTGCTTTTCACAGGAAAGAAAGCTTTGAGAAAAAAGTCTACAATAACTATTTAACTTGGAATAAGCCTTTTTGGTTAAATATTGAAAAAGATAAAGTTAGTATGTTAAATATAAAAAAAGTTGATTTTAGCTTTTATAAATATAGAGTATATTCAGGAAATTACGCAAATAATGAAGTAGGGAAGCTATGCCTTATTAATGGAGAATTAAGAACAGCAACGCAACTAATGAAATTTTATAATATACCACTTTATAAGTTACAATATATTATATTTAGAATATTTTCTAAATTAAAATTATTTAATATTTATAAACCTATATATCAAAAAAAAGAAACAACTAATAAAGCAAGTATAGTTGAGTATATAATAAAAAAAAGATATCAAGAAGATTATAAAAATTATGAGTTTTTAGTTAGTTTAATTAATTTTTATAAAAATAAAGAGCATAGAACCATAAATTTTGAGCAAATATATAATAGGAAAGATCCTATTTACTTAGGAAATGACTTAAGAATTTTTAACAAACAATTAGTAAACCATAGTTTACCAAAATTATATTATGATATGTTTAAAGAAATGGATAAAGGATTTGATGAAATAATTGTATCAAAAGAAAACGAAAAAAAGGTCGAAGACTTGCTAAAGTTTTTATGCATTTATCCATATGTTTCAATAAGGAGTAGTAAAGATGAGAAAAAAGATAGTTAACATTATGTACTGGTTTATATTATTACAACCATTATTAGATATAGCAACATCACTTATGACAAGATTTTTAGATATGCGTCTTACTATAGGAATTTTAGTAAGAGGCCTTTTGTTCGTTATATCAGTAATTTATATATTATTTTGGTCGAAAAGTAAATATAAAAAACCATCGACAATTTATTTAATTATTTTAATGGTATTTGCGGTCATTTACTTTATTACCAAAACAAGTATATTCTCTAATTTTTCATTTATAACAACGGAAGTAATATACATGTTTAAATATTTCTATACATTAGTACTATTACTAGTATTATTTAATCTATTTGATGAATTTAAACCAAATAATAGAAAAATATTTAAATTATTACAAATTGAATTATTTTTATATTGCTTATCAATAGTTTTAGCAAATGTAACTGGAACAGCATTTGGAACGTATGATGGTGGAGTTGGAAATACAGGTTGGTTTTATGCTGGAAATGAGATAGGAATAATTGTTGCTTTATTATTCCCACTATTATTCTTATTAGTAAATAAATCAAATAGTTTCTTAATTTTACTATATGTTATTCCAATAGTTTTAGGAATAGAAATAATAGGAACCAAAACATCAATGCTAGGATTATTATTACCAACATTAATTTTCTTAATTTATTATTTAATTAGAATTAGAAAAGGTAAAGTTAAACAATTTTTAATGACTTTAGTAATCTTATTAGTAATAGTTGTTTCAAGTCCTAATTTACCTGTAATTCAAAATATCAAAAATAGTATTAATAGATTTGAATATAGAGAAGAAAATCCAGATTTAGATGAAGACTACAGTGATGAAGTAGTATCGAGTGTAATATTAAGCGATCGTGATTTCTACAACCGAAAAATTCAAAAAATTTACGCTAATAGTAGTATTACTGATAAATTATTTGGAATAGGTTTCGTTAATCGAGAAGAAATTAATGATGAAAATATTACTAAACTAATAGAGATGGATTATCATGATATATTTTACCGTTATGGAATAATAGGATTTATCATTTATATAACACCATTTGTAATAATTTCGTTGAAAGTATTATCACTTTGCATAAAAAATAAATTTAAATTAAATATGAAACAATTAACTTTAGGATATATATCATATGTAGGATTAGCTATCGCAATGATAGTGGGACACACATTAGGAGCTCCTGCTGTTATATTCTATGTTGATTTAGCACTGGTATTGCTAATTTATTATCTTGAAAATGGACAGTATACCATTGATATAGACGATAAGAAGGTAACAATTCTTGCGCTTCATCTTGGAACTGGCGGAATCGAAAAATACGTATCTGATTTATCAAAAATGTTAAGTCCAAAATATAATGTTGAAGTTATATCTACATATAAGCTAGATGATAAACCAGACTTTGATTTTCCAAAAGAAGTAAAAATAACTTATTTGATAAATGATTATCCACGTAAAGAGGAATTTAAAGATGCTCTTAATAAAAAGAATATAAAACAAATATTTAAATATGGATTTCAACTTGGAAAAATTTATATTTTAAAATATTTTAAAAACGTTTTATATATAGAAGAAAACAATAGTAAATATATAATAACAACAAGAGAGTTTCACAATAAATTAGTAGGAAGTAATAAAAATAGAGATACAATTGCTATTGCAACAGAGCATAATTATCATAATAACAATAAAAAGTATATTAAAAAACTATGTTTCTCTTGCAACAATATTGATTATTTAGTTTTAGTAAGTGAAGAATTAAGAGACTTTTATGCCAAATTATTAGAAGATACAAAATGTATATATATTCCAAATGTTATTGATAATATAGAAAAATATCATAAAAAAGATAAAATCAATAACAAATTAGTATCAGTTGGTAGATTAGTAAAAGAAAAAGGTTATGATGATCTAATTGATATCATAAGTATAGTAAAAAAAGATATACCTAACATAAAATTAGATATTTATGGTGATGGTCCACTAAAAGAACAGTTACAAATAAAAATTAAAGATTTAAAGTTGGAAGAAAATATTAAACTATGCGGTTTTTGCAAAAATGACAAATTAGTAAAAGAATTAAAAAATTATGATTTATATATGATGACATCACATACCGAATCATTTGGTTTAGTATTATTAGAAGCAATAAGTCAATCAGTTGTGTGCATTGGTTTTGATAGTGCTAATGGTGTAAAAACTTTACTAAAAGACGATAGAGGAATATTAATTGAAAATAGGGATAAAGAAAAATATGCAAAAAGTGTAGTAAATCTTTTAAATGATATTAATAAACTAAATGAATTATCCAAAAAGGCCCATGAATATATAGAAATATATGATATTAATAGCGTTCAACATAAGTGGTTAAATTTATTAAGTAAAGAGGAGAAGAAAAATGAAAAATAACATTAGAAAAAGTTTAAATAATGCTAATATATTTCAATCTATTTTTAAAAATAAAACTTTTTTAAAAATTGTAATTTTTCTTTTTTCTTTTTTAATACTTCTATATTTTTTAACACCGATTAGTGGAGATGATTATAGTTGTTATATAAGTTCTTATGGAAATATCTTATCTGCAATAAATACTGCTAAAGATATGTATTTTACTTGGGAAGGAAGATTTATAGGACGAATTCTAATTCTAATTTTGGTATATTATAAATCTATTTTTAATATTTTAACCCCATTATTAATTTGCCTTTTGTTTATATCGACTGTATTATTAATGGGAAAAGTTAAAAATAAAGGTATATATTTTTTAATAATAATAGGATTATTATTGTTAAATACAGAAATGTTTTCACAAGTATATACTTGGGTAGCGGGAAGTGTTACATATTTATATCCAAGTGTAATTTGTATAGTATATTTTATATATATTTATTTAACTAGAAATAATGACTATAAAAAGCATCATTATGTTATATTTTTTATAGTTAGTATAATAGGAACTATGTTTGTTGAAAATGTAGGATGCTCTTTAGTAATAGGTAACTTATTAATTACTATATATTATTATTTAAAAAAAGATAAGAAAAAGTTTTTTATGTTCTTGAGTTGTTTCATTTTATCTTCAGTTTCTTTAAGTGTGATGTTACTTAGTCCTGGTTCTGCTATTAGAAGTGCAGGTTATACTGAATTTAATGAGTTACATGTATATGAAAAAGTGTATCAAAATTTAGGCAATTTTATTAAATATGTTTTTACAAGAAATATAGTATTGATAGCATTAATGTTAATAGTTATAAATTATGTATTTAAAAAGAAAAACATAAATGTTTTGTTAATTTTATTGTTTAATATAATTCCTATTATAACTATAATTGAGAGTTTAAGATATTATAAGCCTATGAGTTTTTATTTTTTAAGATTTTTAGATTTTAATATTCCAAGTGTTATTGACTTTTCAAGATTATTTTATATTTGGTGGTGGATTTTGTTTGTTTTGGCTTTTTTATATTCGTTATATGTTATATTTAAAGATAAAAAAGAGCTACTTTATTTTCTATATTTTTTGATTATTATGTCTATGGTATCATCTTTAGCGATGCTAATAGTTATAGCTTGGGGAGGAAGAATTGTATATTTGACTGTTATAAGTTTTACAATTGTATCTTTAGTAGCGGTGAATGAGATTTCAGCGGAAAAAGATCAAAAAATCTTTATTGCAATTGGAAGCTGTTTAATAATATATTATTTAATATTTTTTAGTCTTATTCATGTAGTTAATCAAAAAAGACTTGAAGATATTTATATGCAAGTTGAGAGTGGAAAAAAGGAAGTTGAGTTTTTAAATAATCCTGTTCGCTTTGTTCACAACAATAATATTCCAGGGGACTGGTTTGAAAATATTTATAAAAGATATATTGGCATAAGTGATGATATAGATTTACAACCATATTCTATAAAATCGAGAGAATATTTTAAATTATTTACAAAATAAAAGCAGATTTGTTATAATAATAAATATCAAAGGAGGTAATTATATGTTTGTAGATGAGGTAACATTAGAAGTTAGCGCTGGTAATGGTGGAGATGGCTGTATGGCCTTTCGTCGTGAAAAATACATTGCTATGGGTGGACCATATGGTGGCAATGGAGGACGAGGAGGTAACGTTATCTTTCAAGCAGACAGTGGCTTAAAAACTTTAGTAGATTTAAGATATCAAAAGAAAATAAAAGGTAAAAATGGAATTAATGGTGAAGGTAAAAATAAACATGGTAAAAATGCTGAAGATACAATCATAAAAGTTCCAATGGGAACTACCATAAAAGACACTAACGGAAATATCATCGCAGATCTTCTAACTGATAAAGAAGAAGTAGTTGTAGCCTATGGAGGACGAGGAGGACGAGGCAATGTAACTCTTGCTACTAAAACAAATCCTTGTCCTTCGTATGCCGAAAGAGGAGAACCAGGAGAGACTAGAAATATCAAAGCTGAACTTAGAATGCTCGCAGACGTTGGACTAGTTGGTCTACCTAGTGTAGGAAAAAGCACCATTTTATCAATGATATCAAACGCAAATCCCAAAATTGCCTCATATCATTTTACCACTTTAGCGCCTAATCTTGGAGTAGTAAAAACCAAAACAGGTAGTTTTGTTGTCGCAGATCTTCCTGGATTAATTGAAGGAGCAAGTAGTGGTCTTGGTCTTGGACATAAATTCCTAAAACATATAGAAAGAACAAAAATAATTGCGCACATTATCGATATGAGTGGTAGTGAAGGTAGAGATCCTTACAAAGATTATTTAACAATTAGAAATGAGTTAAAAGATTTTAGTGATAAATTAACGAAAAAAAAAGAAATAATAATTGCTAATAAAATGGATCTAGAAAATGCTAAAGAAAATTTAATAAACTTTAAAAATAAATTACCAAATTTAGATATATTTGAAATAGAAGCAATTAACAATAAAGGATTAGATACAGTAATTAATAAATTACAATTATTAGTAGATCAAACTCCAGATGAAGAATTATTTGATAAAGATATACAAGAAAAGCATGTTTTATACAAATTTAAAGTAGAAAAACCATATACAATTAAAAAAGAAAATAACGCTTATATAATAAGTGGCGAAAAAGTAGAGAAAATATTTAAAATGACAAACTTTAATACAGAAGAAGCAATAAATCGTTTTGCCAAAAAATTAAGAAATATGGGAATTGATGATGAACTAGAAAAAATGGGAATCAAAGAAGGCGACATTATTAGAATTATGGACTATGAGTTTGAATATACAAAATAAATAAAGTAGAAAAAAATAAAAAAAGTTATTCAAAAAATATGATATAATAAAATAAAGGAGGAGTAAATATGGAAGATGAAAGAAATGGCCACAAAAATATTGGATTAATCATAATAATTGTCCTACTAGCAATCATCGGAGTAACTATTTTAGTATATACTATTTATGAAAGAATATCAGATAGTAATAAGAATCGTGTCGTTGAAAATGAAGAAGAAAACACAAATGTTAAAATGGAAGACTACATGGAAGAACAAATGGTAAATGGAAAAACTTATACAATTACATATACATTTACTGCCGATAATTATTATGATGATAGTGTTCCTGTCGAAGATAAAATTGCCTTTAGCTTCAGCTCTAATACAGGTAGACAATTATATTTATTAGATGGCGGAAATATTTATTATACAGCCTCTTTAGCGGATGATGGAGATTATAGTCAAACAATGCTTAGTTTTGATAATTCATCAGACATACAAAGATTATATTCTGTATCAAATGTCAAAAGAATAAAATCATTTTTAGCTAGCAATTCCTCATATCGTATGTTTTTGATTTTAGAAAATGGTGATGTTAACATATTAAGTTATAAAGATAAACGTGTTACAGTAGAACCAACCGCAATTTTTCCAGATGGATATGAAATAGATGATATAGAAGAATATAAAGATGATGTAATCGATAGCTGGGTTGTAATACTTAAAAATGGAACGAAATTTGAAAAAGAAGTAAAACTACAAGAAGAGTAGAAAATATATAATATAAAGTATAAAAACACTAGATTATGATAAAATTCTAGTGTTTTAATTATGCAAAATATAAATAATTATTTTTCTTAAATATCTTTAAAACATTGCCAAAATTAAATATTTACTGTATAATGATAACATAGAAGCAGGTGTATAAAATGTATTTAAAAGAAATAAAAGCATATGGCTTTAAATCCTTTGCAGATAAAATTAACATAGAACTCTGTCCAAATTTAAATGGGATAGTAGGACCTAACGGTTCAGGAAAAAGCAATATTGTTGATGCTGTTAGATGGGTATTAGGAGAACAATCAATAAAATCACTGCGTGGCGATAACTCAACCGATATAATATTTTCAGGTAGTAAAAGTAGAACACCATTAAACAGCGCAACTGTTTGTCTAGTTTTTGATAATACTACTAGAAGCCTACCAATAGATTTTAACGAAGTATCAATAAAAAGAACCTTATATCGAACTGGAGAAAATGAATACTATATAAATAACGAAAGAGTACGTCTAAAAGATATAACTGATCTTTTAATTGACAGTGGAGGTTCAAAAGAAAGTTTCAATATTATATCGCAAGGGAAAATAGATGAAATAGTGTTAGCCAAACCAAATGAAAGAAGAATCATAATCGAAGAAGCCGCGGGAGTTTTAAAATATAAAAAAAGAAAAGAAGAAGCACTTCGTAAATTAGATAGAACTAATAACAATATTAATCGTGTAAATGACATAATATCAGAATTAGAAACTAATTTAAATCCTTTAAAAGAACAAGCTAAGGACGCTAAAATATATTTAGAAGTAAAAGAAAAGTTAAAAAATGTAGAAGTTGCTTTGATTACTAAAGATATAGAAAATCTAAACTACGAATATCAAACTACTAAAGAAAAAATTGCCTCATTAACAGATGAGATTACCGAGACTTCTAATAATAATATAACTTATGATATAGATATCTTAAAACAAAAAGATAACCTTAAAGAAATAGAAAATGAGATTAATCAAAAACAAAGTAAATATGTTGATTTAACTAGAAGCCTAGAACAAAAAGATGCTGATTATCGCTTGTTATTAGAAAGAAGAAAATATGCTACTGATGAAGATAAAATATATGATAAAATACTTAAATTAAAAGAAAATAACTTAATAACAAAGACTAAATTAAATGAAGAAGAAAATAATTTAAAAATATTAGAAGATGAAATAAATACTATAAATACAAATCTGCAAAAACAAATAACTGAATATCACCAAACAAAAGAAAAACACGAAAATATAAAAAATATTCTAGCTAATTTAGAAAAAGAACAAATAAATATTAATTACAAGATAAATTATTTAGAAGAATCTATAAATAACAATAATACATTACCACCTAGTATTAAAACAATATTAAATAATAAAAAAATAGAAGGTGTTCATAATACTATTGGTAATTTAATAAAAGTAAAAGATGAATACTCTTTAGCAATAAATACAGCCCTTCTAGCAAGCATAAATTATCTAGTGGTAGATAACACTAATATAGCTAAGTATTTAATAAAATATTTAAAAGAAAATAATTTAGGTAGAACAACATTCTATCCATTAGAAGTAATTAAACCAAGATATATTCCTAATAATATAGTAAGTGCTCTAGAACAACAACCAGGCTTTATAAATGTAGCCTCATCATTAGTGGAATATAATAATATTTATGATAATATAATAAAAAACTTACTTGGTAATGTTATAGTAGTAGACAATATAGAAAATGCAACTAATATCGCTAAATACTTAAACAATGCATATAAAATAGTAACCCTAGATTCTCAATTAATTAATGTTGGAGGATCACTAACTGGTGGTAGTAGTATTAAAACAAGTAACGTAATAAAAGAAAAGCATGAATTAGCAAAGCTAAAACATGAACAAGAAATAAATAATAATAAAATAGAAGAATTTACTTATAATTTAAGACTAACAGATGATAATTTAGCCACTTTAGAAGAAAAAATATATAACCAAAGAAATAATCTTGCTAGTCTCGATAATAACAAAAAAATAAGATTAGAAAATATAAATAATCTAAATAGTAATTACCAAAATAGTTATAGAGAATTACAAGATTTAGAAGCAATTACAACTTCTAATACTAACTATCAAGAAAAATTACTAATGGATGAGTATTATCAAATAAAAAATGAAGTTAATGATATAGAAAGTAAGTTAGAAAAACTAAAAGCAAATAAAAATAGAATAGAAGAAAACATACAAGAACTAGAACAGACAAATAGACATAGCATGCAATATATATCAAAAAAAGAAAAAGAATTAAATTCTCTTGAAATTAATATTAATCGTATTGAAGTAAGATTAGATCATTTATTACTTAATTTAAGTGAAGATTATAATATGACATATGAGTATGCTAAAGAAAATTATATATTAGAAATAGAAGAAGATATCGCTAGAGAAGAAGTAAAAAAACTAAAAGATAAAATTAGAAATATAGGCAATGTAAATTTAGGAGCAATAGATGAATACGAAAGAGTAAATACAAGATATGAATTTTTAAATAAACAAAAACAAGATTTAGAAAATGCTGAAAAAACATTACTAGAAATTATAAAAGAAATGGATGAAGTTATGATAAATAAATTCAAAGAAACCTTTGAAACAGTAAAAGAAGAATTTAAAAACGTCTTTAGAGAACTATTTAAAGGAGGAAAAGCAGAACTAATCTTAACTGAACCAGATAATTTATTAGAAACAGGTATCGATATAAAAGCAGAACCACCAGGAAAAAAACTACAAAATATATCACTTTTATCAGGAGGAGAAAAAACATTTACCGCAATATCATTACTATTTGCTATTTTAAATGTAAGACCTGTTCCATTTTGCTTACTAGATGAAGTAGAAGCAGCATTAGATGATGCTAATGTTGAAGCATTTTGTAAATATTTAGATAAATACCGCAATCAAACACAATTTATTCTAATAACACACAAGAAAAAAACAATGGAATATATTGATTTGTTATATGGAATAACAATGCAAGAATCTGGAGTTAGTAAACTTGTAAGTGTTAAATTAGAAGAAATAAAAAAATAGGAGGTCATATGAGTATAAAAGATATAATAGTTCAAGTAATTGTTCCAGCCGTTTCATTTGTATTATTAATAGTGATATTAATATATGCAATTTTAAAAAGAGCACAAAGTAATATTAAAGAAGAAAATATAAAAGTAAAAAAAATAGAAGAAAGTATTCCAAATATAGATACAAGTATTATATATAAAGAGATGGATTTAAGTAAAATAAAAGATGCTGATAATATTAAAAAGACATTATTTGCCATGTATAAAGAAGTAATAAAAGCTTACACAACATTTGATAAAAAAACGTTAGAAAAACTAACTAGTAAAACACTATATAATAATTATTTAGAATTAATAGATGTATTAGATAAAAACGACGAGGCGGAAGTAATAAAAAATATTACTACCAATGATATTAGAATACTAAGTATAAAGAAAACAAAGACAACTTGCACTATTAAGTTTTACTTAAATATTAATTGCTATAATTATAAAATAGATCGCAAAACAAAAACTACAATGCGTGGATTTGATGATCGTAAAATTAATCAGGAATTATTAATATTTTTAGTAAAAAAAGAAGACGAATGCGTAATTAATAAAATAGTCAAAGTCGGACAAAAAACTCTAGAAAGAGAGAAGAAAAATGGTAAAAAGAAATAAAAATATAATAATTTTAATCGCATTATTCTTACTAATTAGTATCAATTCCATAATAATAGCTAAAGCTGATTCAGGATGGGATAGTAGTTATGATATCGGAGGATCATCATGGGACTATGGCTCATCGTGGGATAGTTCTTCTTCATGGGATAGTGGCTCATCATGGAGTGGTGGATATTACACCTCTTCATCAACAGTTAATAATCCTATTCTAACAATAGTAGTTGCCTTAGGATTCATTGCCTTAATGATTGGTGTTTCATATTTCTCTTATAAAGTAAACAAAAAAGCAAGAGGACCAAAAACAATTATTAATAATATAAAATATGAAGATTTAGATGATGAAAAAATAACTGCTGTAATTAGTGATTTCAACAAAGAAGAATTTAAAAAACAAGCATTTAATATTTATAAAGATATACAAACTGCTTGGATGAATTTTGATACTAATACAATTAGAAATCTAACAACTGATGAATTATACAATATGTATAGTGCACAACTAACAACTCTAAAAGTTAAAAAACAACAAA
Organism: uncultured Bacilli bacterium; assembly: GCA_944358825.1. GTDB lineage: Bacteria > Bacillota_I > Bacilli_A > RF39 > UBA660 > CALVVX01. The sequence continues at coordinate 34,644 of CALVSA010000001.1, read as the reverse complement.
ATATAATGAAAAATATTGAATATATAGATGCTAAAATAGTAGATGTTACTAATGAAAATGATGTATATACTATAAAAGTTTATCTAAATGTCAAATGCCTTGATTATGTAATAGATTCTAAAACTAAAAAAACACTTCGTGGTAAAGATGATCATCGACTAAATATAGAATATTTATTAACATTTGTAAAATCAAGCAGTGATGATAAAAAAGTAGAAAATTGTCCAAACTGTGGAGCGCCTGTAGATATTAATGCTAGTGCTACATGCCCTTATTGTAACTCTACACTAGTGAAAGTATCATCAGACTATGTTTTAAGCAAAAAAGAATGTATTGGACAAAAAATGGAGTAGGTGATGTATGAATAATTTTAATGAAGCAATGTTTAAGACTAAAGTAGATAATGTCTTTGTAAAATTATATACTGCTATTATCTTAAGAGATTTAAGCACAGTTAAACACTTTATAAGTGATAAATTATATAATAAATATCAAGCTTATGTTGATAGTTTAATAAAAAATAAAGAAATACAAATGTATGATGAGTTGAATGTTAAAAGCACCCAAATAATTAATAAATATGAACAAGAAGATAAATACATCATCGAAGTTTTATTAGTATCTCGTTATATGGATTATGTAATTGATGAGGATAGTGCTAACTTATTAAGAGGAAATAATACTTCTCGTATTGAAAAAAATAATAAATTAATATTTATCAAAAATAAAAACACCAAAAATGCAAATATAGTTAGAAAATGTCCTGGATGTGGAGCTAGTATAAGCGTTAATACATCAGGTAAATGTAGCTACTGTGGCGCTATTTATAATTTAGAAGATTATGACTTTATTTTAGACGATTTAATTACTAATTAATATGTATATATATATTCATATACCTTTTTGCCATAACATATGTAGTTACTGTGATTTTGCAAAAATATATTATAATGAAAAATATATTAATAAATATTTAGATGCCCTAAAAAAAGAAATACAACTAAAATATAAAAATGAAATAGTAAAGACAATTTATATTGGTGGTGGCACACCAACAAGTCTAAATATAGATGATTTAGAAAAATTATTAAAAATAACTGAAGTTTTTAATAAAGATAAAAAAATAGAATTTACTATTGAATCAAATGTTGAACTAAGTCTAGATAAAATAAAATTATTAAAAAAATATAATGTTAATCGAATTAGTTTAGGAGTTCAAAGTTTTAATAATAAAATATTGAAAATATTAAATCGTACTCATAATGAAAATGACATAATTAAATGTATAAATTTATTAAAAGAAAATGATTTTAATAATATTAATATAGATTTAATATATGCAGTTACTAATGATATAAATATAGTAAAAGAAGATATTAAAAAAGCTCTTAATCTAAATGTTAATCATATATCTTGTTATAGTTTAATTATTGAAAACAATACCATGTTAAAAATAAACAACTATCAAAATATAGATGAAGATATTGAATATGAAATGTATAAATATATAGAAAATATGCTAGAGAAGAATAATTTTATTCATTATGAAATAAGTAATTATTCTAAAGCTGGTTTTGAATCAATACATAATAAAAACTATTGGCTAAACAACAGCTACTACGCTTTTGGATTAGGAGCAGTATCTTATCTTAATAATATTAGAATAACTAATACTAGAAATATTAATAAATATATAAATAACGACTATGAAACTAGCCGAATAAAAGAAAATAAAAAAATGCAGATGGAAAACGAAATAATGTTAGGACTTAGAATGTTAAAGGGGATAAATTTAAATACATTTTATTTAAAATATAATAAAAAATTAGAAGATGTATTTAAAATAGATGACTTATTAAAAGATAAAATATTAATAAAAGAAAACGATCATATAAAAGTAGACAAAAAATACATCTATTTACTAAATGAGATTTTAATAAGATTAATTAATTGACAATAATAGATAACAATTATATAATAAATATGTAAAGGAGATATTATGATATACGGAATTATATTAGCAAGTGGTAGAGGAACAAGAATAAAAGATGGAATAACTTTACCAAAACAATTTAGAGAAATAGAAGGACAACCAGTCATAATTTATACAATAAAAAGTTTGTTAAAAATCAAAAGATTTAATAAAATCTACATTACAGTTCCAAACGATTATGAGGATTATACACGCAACTTAATTGATAAATTTATAATAAATGACAAAGATAATTTAGTAGTTATTAATGGTGGTAAAGAAAGAATGGATAGTATCGATAACGCAATCAAAACTATCGTTAATACGCAAGAAATAACAGATGATGATATAATTGTAATTCATGATGGAGTTAGACCTTTTGTAACAGAAAAAATATTAAATAATAGTATTGATAGTGCCAAAAAATATGGAGCAGTAGTAGCGGCTACACCAGTAAGTGATACCCTATTAATTTCAGAAGAAGGAAACAAAGTTGATCAAATACCACCACGTAAACTATATTATAAAGGACAAGCTCCTGATAGCTTTAGATTAAAATTATTCATATCATTATTAGAAAAAATAAGTCCGGAAGATCGCTTGAAAATTACTGGAACATCACAAGTTTGTACATTAAATAATTATCCAATTTATATGATTGAAGGTGATGATATCAATTTCAAAATAACCAGTAAATCAGATTTTGAAATTGCAAGTAGTATAGCGAAAGAAGTTGGTTATAATGATTAGTACTGAAAAAATACCAAAAAAAATGCAAGCATTAGTGTTACACGCTGTAGGCGATTTACGTCTAGAAGAAGTAGAAATTCCACAGCTAAAAGAGGGTAGTGTATTACTTCATATAAAATGTTGTGGCATTTGTTCTAGTGATAACGATAGAATTTTTAAAAATGGCACCTATCATTTTCCAACAATACCAGGTCATGAGTTTTCAGGAGAAATAGTAGGTGCATATGATAAACAAGATCGAGATTTACTAGGTAAAAAAGCCAGTGTTTTTCCACTTTTACCATGTAATAACTGCGAAGCGTGTCAAATGGAAGAATATGCCCAATGTTCAAACTATAGTTATTTTGGTTCTCGCTGTGATGGAGCATTTAGTGAGTATTTAGTCGTACCAAAATGGAATTTAGTTTATTTTGATAACATGGATTTTGATGTTGCAGCCCTATGCGAACCAGCTGCTGTAAGTCTACATGCAGTTAGAAGATTTAACATAGAAAAGGGTAAAAAAGTATTAGTAATGGGTAGTGGAACAATCGGTCTATTAATTGCAATGTTTGCCAAAGTACAAGGAAATACAGTATACATTGGAGCACGTAGACAAGCAGCTATTGACTATATTAAAAAATTAGGATTTAACTATATTGATACTAATAATTTAGAAGAAGAGCTAAAAAATAAAACAAATAATAAAGGCTTTGATTATGTATTCGAAGCAATTGGTAGTAATGAATCCATTGAAAAATCTATAATCGCATGTGGTAATTTTGCAAAAATAATTTTAGTAGGTAATCCTCATGAAGACTTAAAATTAGAAAAAAATACTTATTGGAAAGTATTAAGAAAACAAATAACTATAACAGGTACATGGAATTCAAGTTATAGTAGTAGTAAAAATGATTGGCAAGATGCATTAGAGTTTATGAAAGCTAATTATAACATATTTAAAGGATTAATAACCCATACATATACTTTAGAAGAATATGAAGAAGCATTTAATGTATTAAAAGATAAAAACAAATATAAAATAAAGATAATGTTTAAAAATAAGTAGGTGATAATGTGAAAAAAGGAAAACTTTCAGCATCAATGATGTGTGCTAGTTTAGATAAAATATTTTATTATTTAACAGAGTTTAAAGAAAGTAAACTTGAATATTTACATATAGACATCATGGATGGTGAATTTGTACCTAATTTGGCTTTAGGAACAGATTATGTAAAGAGTTTAAGGAGAATTACAGATATAACATTCGATTATCATTTTTTAGTAAAAAATCCACTAGAGAAAATGACATGGTATGAAATAAGAGAAAATGACCAAGTAGCTTTTCATTATGAAGATAATGATAATATACAAGAATGTTTAAACTATTTAAAAAGATTAGGAGCTAAAAAATTTATCGCAATTAACCCTGGCACTGATTTTCATAACTTAAATCCTTATTTAGATCAAATTGATGGTATTTTAGTAATGATGGTTGAACCTGGTTTTGCAGGACAAAAAATGGTTCCATCTACTATGACAAAAGTAGCAGAACTAAAAAAATTCCTAAAAGAAACTGATAAAAATGATATCGAAATCGAAGTAGATGGCAATATAACAATAGAAAATGCCGAAAAATTATACAAATTAGGAGCAGACATCTTTGTTTCTGGATCATCATCATTATTTGCAAAAAGCGAACTTTCAACAAGTGATATTATTAAAAAGAAGAGAAATGTAATTGGTTGGAACGAATAAAACCATCTACATAGAAAGGGTGTTGTAATTTATGGAAAATATAATTGAATCAATTTTTAGTTTTTTTGCATCAGATAAATTTTGTTTACCTATATTATATATATTAATAGGTATTATCATTTATAATATCATTGCAATCATCATCGTTAGATTATCAAAAATCAACGTAAAAGGAAAAAAAGTAGATAAGAAAAAGCAAACAATTATTTCTCTTATTAAAAATATAATAAAATATGTAATAGGAATTTTTGTTATTTTAGCTATTTTAGAAGTATATGGAATAGATACTACTAAAATACTTGCATCTATTGGAATAGTCGGAGTTATTATCGGATTAGCATTTCAAGATATAATAAAAGACTTACTAGCGGGTATCTTTATCATATTCGACAATGAATATGCCGTTGGAGATTACGTTGAAATAAATGGCTTTACTGGTGAAATAATAGGCTTCGGATTAAAAACAACCAAGATTCAAGCTTATACTGGAGAAGTAAAATTTATTTCCAATAGTTCATTTACCGAAGTAACAAACTATAGTATAACTCCTAGTAAATTATTATTAGAAGTTCCAGTTAGTTACGATAGTAATTTAGATAAAGTCGAAAGAGTATTAGCAGATCTATTAGAAGAAGTAAAAAAACTAGATAATGTAAAAGGAGATGTTGAATTACTAGGATTAAATGAACTATCAGAAAATGCTGTAGTATATAATATTGCTATTGATTGTTTGCCAATGATGCATTATGGTGTAAAAAGAAAAGTATTTAGAATGATAAAAGATGCTTTTGATAAAAATAAAATCGAAATTCCATATAATAAATTAGATGTATATATCCAAAAATAGAAAAGAGGTCAAAATGAATATTGCAGAAAAAACAAATATGTTTAAAAAAGAATATGACTTTATTAAAGATGACAAAAAGAAAAAAGATTTAATAACTCTAGTAGGATTACTTCCAGATTATTTCTTTACAATACCAGCCGCGTCCACTGGTAAGTATCATCCGAAATTTGCAAATACCAAAAATGGTTTAGTAAAACATACAAAAGTAGCAGTAAGAATTGCTTACGAGTTATTAAATAACGATACAATTGGTTCAAAATTCAGTGATAATGAAAAAGATTTAATTATTATGGCTTTAATACTTCATGATGGACTAAAATTAGGATTAGAAGCTGAAAAATATACACGCTTTGATCATCCATTACTAATCTCTAAATTTATTATGGAAAATAGCCAAAAACTAACTTTAACTGCTGATGAGCTTAGAACATTATGTTCAATGATTGAGACACATATGGGACAGTGGACTTACGATCCATACACCAAAAAAGAGACACTGCCTAAACCAACTACTGAATTACAAAGATTTGTTCACATGTGTGATTATTTATCAAGTAAAAAATTTATTAATGTAGAATTTGATGGATACAATATTAAGAATTAATGTAAGAAAACATCATAAAATATACTATGATGAGACTTATAAAAAGAATATTAATAATAATTTGTTTAATTTTATTTACTCTTATTTTAATGTTTATAAATAACAAAGAAAATAATATTAAAAACTTTACGTATAAAGTAGATAATAAAGAAATATATTATCCAGTATTTAACGACACCAATATAGATAATTATTTAAACAATTATCTTAATAATCAAATAGAACTATTAGATGATTATAAACTATATATAGATTATGACTATCAAGAAAAAGATGATAATATAATATTAACATTTTATCAAAATGCCTATTATAATAAATTAGAAGTAAATAAATTAAAAAGTTTTAATATAAACTTAAAAACGAGTGAAATTACTGAGAGTAATAGCAATATAAAGATTGATACTACTAATAATAAAAGTAACAATAATAATCAAAAACTAATCGCTTTTACTTTTGATGATGGTCCTAATCATAATACAATAAAAATAATAAATAGCTTAAAAAAATACAATATGAGTGCAACTTTCTTTATTTTAGGAAGTAGAATTAAAGATAATCAAAATATTATAAAACTAATGCAAGAAGCAGGAATGGAAATAGCCAATCACACTTATTCCCATCGTCTTTTAACAAATGCAAGCGTAGAAGATATCACTAACGAAGTTAAAAAAACAAGTGAATTAATTTATGAAGTTACTAATACATATCCTAAATTAGTAAGACCAAGTTATGGTTCTTTTAATAGTAGAATTAGAAAAAGTATCAATATGCCAATTATCATATGGAATATAGATACACTAGATTGGAAGTATCATAACTCACAAAAAATAACTAATAAAATCTTAAATAAAGTAAGCGATGGCGATATAATATTAATGCATGATATATATTCAGCAACTGCAAATGCAATAGAAATAGTAATACCTAAATTAATTGAAAAAGGCTATAAAATAGTAAGTGTCAGTGAGCTATTTTATTATAAAAATATAAAACTAGAAAATGGAAAAGTATATGGAAATGCGGGGAAATAATATGAATAAAATAGTAATAATAGGGTGTGGCAATGTTGGTATGAGTTATGCATATGCCTTATTAAATCAAAAAGTAAATATAGATTCTTTAGTACTAATAGACGTTGATAACAATAAAGCCGATGGCGAAGTAATGGATTTAAACCATACATTACCTTATTCTCCTAATAGTATGAGTATAAAAAGAGGAGATTATAAAGATTGTGATGATGCTGATATTATCATGATATCTGCAGGGGCAAATCAAGAACCAAAAGAAACAAGATTAGATTTAATAAATAAAAATGATATAATATTTAAAAACATTATTGATGAGGTTATGAAAACTAAATTCAAAGGTATTTTTTTAATCGCTACTAATCCTGTAGATGCTATGAGCTATATTACATATAAATATTCCAAATTGGATGCCAATAAAGTAATAGGAACAGGAACTAGCCTTGATACAGCACGCCTGCGATATTTATTATCCAAAAAGTTTTCAATCAATCCTAAAAACGTTCATGCTTATGTGATGGGAGAGCATGGAGATAGTGAATTTATCGCTTGGTCTACAGCAAGCATTGGAACCATTGCTATTAAAGATAGTTTAAGCGAAGAAGAAAAAGAAAAAATAGCCATTGAAGTAAGAGATTCTGCTTATGATATTATTAGTAAAAAAGGAAATACATCTTATGGAATAGGTGCATGTCTAGTTAGAATAACTAATGCTATTTTAAATAACGAAAACGCAATAATAACAGTATCAACTTATGATATAGAAAACGATGTATATATAAGCATTCCTTGTGTTATAAATAAAGATGGTATCAAAGAAAGATTAAAGATAAATCTAGAAACAGAAGAAAAAGAACTACTAGCAAATTCAACAAAAGTTATCAAAGATACAATTAAAAAAAGTATCTACGGAGGTAAACATGAATAAATTAGATGAGTTTAATAAAAGCTTAAAAAATAAAAAAGTATTAATATTAGGAATAGGTGTAAGTAACTTACCACTTGTTGATTATTTAATTCAAAATCAAGCACAAGTTTTTATAAACGATGTAAAAACAATAGATAAATTAGATCAAAACATTGTAGAATTAATAAATAAATATAATATTCCTGCTACTTTAGGCGAAGATTATCTAAACGATATAAGTGGCTTTGATATTATTTTTAGAAGTCCTAGTATACTGCCATCAATAAAACCACTTGCTGATGAAATACAAAAAAAAGTATTAGTAACTACAGAAATAGAGATGTTAATGAAACTTGTTCCTTCTAAAATAATTGGAATAACAGGAAGTGATGGAAAAACAACTACCACTACCTTAATTGCTAAATGTCTTGAAGCCAGTGGATATAAAGTATTTCTAGGAGGAAATATTGGAATACCTTTATTTACTAAAGCCAAAGAGATGAACAAAAATGATATAGTAGTTTTAGAATTAAGTAGTTTTCAATTAATGGGAATGAGTGTAAGTCCAAATATATCAGTAATAACAAATATAACTCCAAATCATCTTAATGTTCACAAAGACATGAATGAATATATTTTAGCAAAAAGAACAATTATTGATTATCAACATCCAACCGATATTTGTATTTTAAATTATAATGATGAAATAGTAAAGGACTTTAGTAATTATGCACATGGCGAAGTACGTTATTTTTCCAGATATGATAATTTAGATAATGGATTTTTAATTAAAGATAATACTATATATGAAGTAATAGATAAAAAATATAATAAAATTATCGATACTAAAGACATAAAATTACGTGGAGTTCATAATTATGAAAATATTTGTACAGCTCTATCAGCAATTAAAGATCTAATTAACATAGATAAAGTAAAAGAAGTTTTAACAACCTTTAAAGGAGTAGAACATAGATTAGAATATGTAAGAGAAATAAATAACGTAAAATGGTATAATGATTCAGTATCATCTTCACCAACTAGAACTATCGCTGGACTTAATTCCTATGATGAGAAAATAGTACTTATCGCAGGAGGTTATGATAAAAATATCGATTATGATATAATCGGACAGCCCATCGTTAATAAAGTAAGTTCTCTTATCCTAATGGGAGATACTAAAGAAAAAATATATAATGCAACTATTAAAGCGGAAGAAAAATTAAATAAAAAAATAAATAAGTATATAGTAAACAGCTTACAAGAAGCAGTAGATAAAGCTTATGAAGTAGCAAAAGCAAAAGAAGTAGTATTATTTTCTCCTGCTAGTGCAAGCTTTGATATGTTTAAAAACTTTGCAGATCGTGGAGAACAGTTTAAGAAACTAGTTAATCAAATAAAAAGTTAATATCCTACTATTATAGGATATTTTTTTAAAAAAAAACACCAAAAGGTGTTATATACAAAAGTGGGACGGATAGTGGGAATCGAACCCACGCATGTTGGAACCACAATCCAATGTGTTAACCACTTCACCATATCCGCCATAAGACAATATCAATGATATCATAATTTATAAAAATAAGCAAGTGTTTTTTACAAATTTTATTTTAAAATCATTTTTACACTTGCTTTGTTATCAAAAAAGTCTATTTGAGCTAAAGCTCCATTAATTAAAGTTAATCGAGGGGGAATATGACCTAAATCAGCATCATATAAAATAGGAACATTAAACTCTTCAAAAGCATCTTTTAATACATCATTAAAACTAATATCATAAAAACTCTTATCAATAGTCAATCTACCAAAAACAACACCTTTAATATATTTAAACCACCCAGCTTCTTTTAATTGCCATATTGCTCTAGTAATATCTTCATAACTCATATCAAAAATATCAAAATACCAAATAAAACCATCATCACGATATTTCTCTAAAAAGTTTTTAGTTTTATCAAACTTTGTTCCAATAATATTTAAAATACAATCAAGACAACCACCAATTAATCTACCAGAAAAATTACAATTATTATTATCTATACTTTTCCATTTTACTAAACCATCTAAATTATATACCTCATAATCGCTATCATTATCTAAACGATTTTTTTGATATTTATCAAAACTATTTTGTTTAATAACATTACCTTTTAATATTTCTATATTATTAACTAAAGACTCATGCCATGTTTGCATACTAAAAGCTTTAAAATTATTTCCGTAAATAGTTGCAATTCCTAAATTAGTTGTAATAGTAAAAAGTAGTCCGGTAATATCAGAATAACCTTGTATCCACTTTGGATTATTCCAAATAATATCATATCTTAATACAGATAACATTTCCATTAAAAAATCTCCACCACTATAGGCAATAATACTTGCTACATCATTATCTAAAAATAAGTTTTCTAACTCGCGAGCTCTTATAACGGATGAAGAACTTCTTCCTAAACTAGAAGTATAACAATTATCAGTAATACGCAATTTAAACCCTTCATCTTCTAGTTTTCTTTTAGAATTTTTAAGTTTTTTTAAATCGAATTCATTACTTGTTCCATCACTAGGAGCAGTAACTCCAATAGTATTAGTTGTTTTTATAAATTTTGGATATATCATTTTACTCACCTAAAAATTATTATACAACATAATAAATAAAAATAAAATAAGTTTCATTAAAAGAAACAATCACTTTACTAAAAAAATTTAAAATAAAAAAAGTAATCTCTATATTTTTTACGAATAAATAATATGAGGAGGAAAAAAAGCAAAAGTTACTTATAAATATTTAAGTTTTTTCTATTGACAAAAAGATATCCATATTATATAAATATATTAGGTGATAAAAATGAATATACATGATTTAATTAATAATGCAGAAGAAAAATTAACTTCTGAATATAGAAAAATAGAACAACTTTGTGAATTTAACAGTCAAAAAGTAATTTCAGCTTTTTGGGAAAATAAAGTCAGCGACAATCATTTTAATTCTACTACTGGATATGGTTATAATGATGAGGGAAGAGATACAATTGAAAAAGTATATGCTTCAATATTTAAAGCCGAAGATGCATTAGTAAGAAATCAATTCATATCTGGATCCCATGCTTTATGTGTATGCTTATTTTCCTTACTTCGTCCTCATGATGTACTACTTAGTATTACAGGTAAACCATATGATACACTAGAAGAAGTAATAGGTATTAAAGATAATCCCAGCTCTCTTAAAAGTTTTGGTGTAATCTATGAGCAAATAGATTTAATTGATGGTGATTTTGACTATTTTAAGATTAAAGATGCTATTACAAGCAAAAAAATTAAAGTAATTGAAATACAACGTAGTAAAGGATATTCGACCAGAAAAAGTATTGATACTAAAAAACTATCACAAGTAATTAAATTTATAAAAAAATTAGATCCTAATATAATAATTATGGTCGATAATTGTTATTGTGAATTTGTAAGTGAAGAAGAACCAATCGAATTAGGAGCAGACGTAGCAGTAGGATCTTTAATTAAAAATTTAGGAGGTGGACTTACTAGTAATGGAGCATATATAGTCGGCAAAAAAGAATATGTAAAACTAGCTAGTGAAAGACTAAATTTACCAGGAGAAGGCAAAGAAGTAGGTCCAAGCCTAGGCGCAAACAAATCAATTTTACAAGGTCTATTTTTAGCACCATCAGTAGTCGCATCATCATTAAAGGTTGCAGTATTAACTAGTTATGTTATGGCTAAACTAGGTTATGAGGTAGAACCTAAATACAATGAAAAACGTGCAGATATAGTTCAAAATATAATTTTCAAAGATAAAAATAAATTAATAAAATATGTTCAAGCCATTCAAAGTGCAAGCCCTATTGACAGTTATGTTACACCAAGTGATTGGGATATGCCAGGCTACACAGATAAAGTAATTATGGCCTCTGGTAGTTTTACGCAAGGAAGCTCAATTGAATTATCCTGTGATGGACCAATTAGAGAACCATACATTGCATATCAACAAGGATCATTAACATATGAATATGGGAAAATAGCCTTAATTAAAGCAATAACAAAACTAGAAGAAGAAAAATAACAAGAATGTAGAGGAAGTTATATGAAAATAGTAGAAAACATAAAAGATAATACATTATTAGTTGTTCCAATAACAATAAAAAAAGAATTAATAAAAGAAATAAGTAAGCAAGATAAATTTCTAAATATTAAATACATTAGTTTTGAAGAATTAGAACAAAAATTATTTAGCTATGATAAAGAAGCAATATTATATTTGATGCAAAAATATAATTACAAATATGAAGTAGCTATAGTATATTTAAATAGTATGCGCTATTTAGAAAATAAAGATTATCATAATCAGAAATTAAATAATTTATTAACAATAAAAAAAGAACTATTAGAACAAAAACTAATAACAATTAATAATTTAGATTACATATTGTATGAAAATATTACAATATATGGATATACTTATTTAACTAATTACCAACAAAAAATAATTAATACTTTAAAAAGCAAGCACAAAGTAAACATAATAGAAGAACCAATAGAAGAATATAAGCATAAAATATATGAATTTATAAACATAAAAGATGAAATAGTATATATTGCAACAGAAATTACAAAGTTATTGATAAATAAAGTTAATATTAATAATATAAAACTAATCGTGGAAGACAAAAGTTATTACGATCAAATAAACTTTATATTTTCACTATTTAATTTAAATACATCGATAAGAAAAGAAATATCATTAGATATTAGTCCAATAGGCAAATATTTTCTTGAAAATTTGGATGATGATGTAACCAAAACTATAGAATTAATTAAAAATAACTTTGATCTTGATAAAAAAAATAATCTTTTAGTATATAACGAACTAGTAAAAATAATTAACTCATATAATGATAAGAAAATAATTAAAGATATGATTAAGTATGATTTAAAAAGAAATAAAATAAAAGATGAACCATATCAAGAAGAAATAAAAATAATAAGTTTATTTGATAGTTTAATAAAAGAAGAAAACTATGTATTTCTACTAGGATTTAATCAAAAAATCATTCCACATATATATAAAGATGAAGAATTTTTAACCGATAAAGAATTAGAATTATTAAATATAGAAACTTCACATCAAAAAAATAGTGTAACTGAAAAAGCAATAATAAAAAGAATTAAACAAATAAAAAACTTAATTATAACCTATAAATTATATGATAATAATGATAGTTATTTAATATCCAATTTAAATGACTTGTTGAATTACGAAATTATAAAAAATAATCATATCGACTATAAATATTCAAATAAATATAATGAGTTAAAATTAGCAATGTCATTAGATAAATTAGTAAAATATAATGTTTATGATGATAGTATAGATAAACTATATAATACTTATAGTAATATAAATTATTTATCTTATGATAATTCATATTTACAAATTGCTCCTAAAAAACTATCAAAATACATAAATAATAAATTACTATTATCATATACAGCTCTTAATAACTATTATGAATGTGCTTTTAAATATTATTTATCTAATATACTAAAGTTACTTCCATATACTAAAACATACATGACAATTATTGGAGAAGTATTTCATTATGTCTTATCAAAAGCATTTTCTAGTAATTTTGATTTCGATTTAGAATACGATAACTTTCTTAAAAACATAGATTATGAATTTAATGAAAAAGAAAAGTTTTTCTTAACTAAACTAAAAAAAGATTTAGAGTTTATAATAAGTACAATTAAAAAGCAGTATAAACATACAACTTTTGATAAAGCTTTATATGAAGAAAAAGTACTTATAGAAAAAAATATAGATGACTTATCCGTAACATTTATGGGTGTTATTGATAAATTAATGTATAAAGAAACAGATAAAGAAATACTAATGAGTATTATCGATTATAAAACAGGTAGTACAGATATTAATTTATCTAATATAATATATGGGCTAGATATGCAACTACCAATTTATTTATATTTAGCAAATAATATAGATAACATCAAAGAAAAAAAGATAGTGGGATTTTATTTACAAAAATTACTACATCCTATAATAAATAAGGATTATAAAAAAACAAAACTAGCCTTAGAAGAAGCAAATTTAAAGTTAAACGGTTATAGTATTTCTAATCAAAAACTATTAGAAGAGTTTGACGATAGTTATATAAAAAGTGAAGTAATAGGTAGTATGTCTACTACTAAAGATGGAAGTTTTTCACATTACGCTAAAGTACTTGAAGAAAAAGAAATTAAAAAACTAGAAGAAATTGTCGAAAAGAATATAGAAACTGCTATTTTAAATATTAAAAATGCAAAGTTTGAAATCAATCCTAAAATAATAGGTAATGATAATAAATCATGTAAATACTGTCAGTTTTATGATATATGTTTTAAGCAAAATAAAGACTTAGTAAAACTAAAAGAAATCAAACTAGAAGAAATACTAAAGGAGGTAGAATAATGCCTGTTTGGACCAAAGAACAAAGTGATGCTATTAACAAAGATAATACAAACATTATTGTAAGCGCAGGCGCAGGTTCAGGAAAAACTGCAGTTTTATCAGAAAGAGTGATTAGAAAACTAAAAAATAATGTCAATATTGATGAGCTTTTAATAATGACATTTACAAAAGCAGCTGCAAGTGAGATGAAAGAAAGAATAAGAAAAAAAATCAAAAAAGACAAAGACTTACTTGAGCAACTAAAGTTAATTGATGCTGCCTATATTACAACTTTCGATAGTTTTGCTTTATCTGTTGTAAAAAAATATCACTATCTATTAAATGTATCAAATAATATTGGAATAGTTGATAATACGATAATAACTTTAAAAAAAGAAGAAATAATTGATGAAATATTTGAAGATTTATATAAAGAACAAGATGCTAATTTTATTAGTTTGATTAATGATTTTTGTATTAAAGATGACGAAGAGATAAAAAAGCAAATATTAACCATTAATAACAAATTAGATATGTTACCAAATAAAGAGCAATATTTAGAAGAATATATAAATAAATTTTATAACAGTAATAGAGTAGAAAAAGATATAGAATATTATATAAAATTAATAAAACAACACATCCAAGATTTAAAATTAATATTAATAGATATTTCTAACTATGCTAGTAGTGAGTACATGCAAAAACTACAAATAACTCTAGATCCTCTTTTTAATAGTAATAACTATGAAGAAATTAAGAACAACATAAATTTTAAATTACCAAGATTAGAAACTGGTAGTAGTGAGGAATTAAAAAAAGAAAAAGAAAAACTAACTAAAAAAATATCTGTAATAAATAATTTATGTAGATATGATGATGCTAACTATTTAAAAGAAAGTTATTTTTCTACTAAAAAATATTTAGAAGCAATATGTAAAATATTATTAACACTTCATGATAAACTTATGAAATATAAATATGAAAATGATATTTATGAATTTAGTGATATTGCTAATTTATCAATTAAATTAGTAAAAGAATATCCTAACGTTAGAGAAGAAATAAAAAATAAATTTAAAGAGATTATGATCGATGAATATCAAGATACAAGTGATTTACAAGAAGAGTTTGTAAGCTATATTGCCAACAATAACGTTTATATGGTTGGAGATATAAAACAATCAATCTATCGCTTTCGTAATGCAAATCCATATATATTTAAAAATAAGTATGATAATTATGCCAAAAATATAAGTGGTTATAAAATTGATCTAAACAAAAATTTTCGTTCACGATTAGAAGTTTTAGATAATATTAACTTAATATTTAACCTTATTATGGATGATAAAATAGGAGGAGCAGACTATATCAAAGATCATCAAATGGTTTTTGGAAACAATACGTATTTAGAAGCAGGTAAAACTAATCAAAATAATAATCTAGAATTATTAGAATATATAAATACAGATAATTTCACAAAAGATGAAATAGAGTGTTTTATAATTGCGAGTGATATAATCGATAAAGTAAATAATAAATATTTGGTATTTGATAAAGACGAAGGTATTTTAAGACCAATTACTTATAATGATTTTGTTATATTACTTGATCGTTCAAGTAAGTTTGATCTTTTTAAAAAAATATTTGAATATATGAAAGTACCACTTAATATATTAAAAGACGAAAAAATAAATAATTCTCAAGATATTTATGTGTTAAATAATTTATTAAAATTTATTATTAAAATTAAGAAAAAAGAATATGATAAAGAGTTTAAATACTTATATACAAGTATAGCTAGAAGTTTTCTATTTAAAATAGATGATGATGAGATATTTAATACATTTTTAAATAATTCCTTTTATATAACTAAACCATTTATTATTGCAAATTCATTAACTGAAGAATTAGATATTTTAAATAGTGCTGATTTTATTCGATTACTATTAGATAAATACAGTTTTTATGAAAAGTTAATTACCATTGGCAGTGTAGAGGAGAGTATAATCAAAATAGAAAATATTTTAAAAATAAGCCAAGATTTAAACAACTTAGGTTATACAGTATATGATTTTTCTGATTATTTAAATAAAATGATAAAAGAAGATTATAAAATGACTTATACACTTAATAACGATTATGGAGACGCAGTAAAAATAATGACAATACATAAATCTAAAGGATTAGAATATCATATATGTTATTTTGCTAACTTATATAATAAATTTAATATTAGTGATTTAAACGAAAAGTTTATTTATGACATTAACTATGGAATAATATCTCCATTTATAGATGATGGATTAGAAACAACATTTTATAAGGAGTTAGTTAAAGATAATTATATAAAAGAAGAAATATCCGAAAAAATAAGATTATTTTATGTAGCTGTAACACGTGCCAAAGAAAAAATGATTATGATAATGCCCAAACAAGAAGAAAGCTACTATACTAATAAAGTAGTTATTCCTGATAGTATAAGAAATACTTATCGTTCATTTTTAGATATTATTAGATCAATTTATTACAAATTAGAACCATACGCTAAAGAGATAAATTTAGATAAGATAAATATATCAAAAGATTATGATTTAATAAAAACAACTAATTACCAAGAAAAGATAAATAGTACTTCTAAAAAAATAGAAATAGAACAAATTAAATTATCTAAAGATAAAATAACTAATCAAAGTTATTCTAAAAAAACTAACCAAATATTTAGTAAAGAAGAATTAAATAATATTGAATTAGGATTAAAATTTCATGAATATCTAGAAAACTTTGATTTTAAAAATCCGAAACCAATTGAAGATAAATTCATAAATAGCAAAATATTAGACTTCATAAATCAACCAATACTAAAGGATATAAAAAACGCTAATATATATCATGAATATGAATTTATATATGAAATTAACAATATAGAATATCATGGAATAATAGATTTAATGCTCGAATATAAAGATCATATTGATATAATTGATTATAAACTTAAACAAATCGAAGATGAAAATTACTTTAAACAATTAAATGGCTATCGTGATTTTATAAAAACTAAAACAAATAAAAATATAAACATTTATCTATATTCAATTATCAATAACAAGATAAAGAAAATATAGTATAAAAACGATAAAAAAATCATATCCTTTAATGAAAGGGTGTGATACTTATTAAAAAAATTATTCCTTTTGAAAAGGAGTTGTTATTTAAAACTAAAGTTTGTGAAATTACTTCTATTTCCCTAGAACATAAAATAAATACAGTCGAAGATGATCTTATCAGTGGAATTTTTCACATAAGCGGTGATTACAAAATGACTGAAGGAAGTATAAATCGTGAGAAGTTTTCATATGATGTTGATTTTGATATAGCACTAGATAGTCGTTATGATACTAAAAATATGGTAATAGATATTGATGATTTTACTTATAGAATAGTAAATGATGAAATATTGAAAATAAAAATAGATTTGTTTATTGATGGGGAATTATTAAAAGAAGAAATAATTGAAACAAAACCAGAAGAAATAATAAAAGAACATAAAATAATAGATATAAAACCAGAAACACAAATAAAAGAACAAAATTTAGAAGAAGTAAGAGAAGAAGAAACAAAAAAAGACAAAGAAAAAGTTCAAAATTTAGAAGTTTTAGAACCAACTAGAAATAATGAAAATACTAATATAAATCAAACGGTAGAAAATACAAATAACAAAGAAGTGAGTAAAACTAAAGAGTTTAATATATTTGATAATATAGATGACAATGAAACATATGCAACATATTATGTATATATATTAAAAGAGGAAGACAACATTGAAAAAATAATGGAAAAATATACTGTCACTAAAGAAGCACTTAATGCATATAACAATCTTGAAGATTTAAAAACAGGAGACAAAATAATCATTCCAACTATATACAATGGATAATGAACTTCGTAAATTGATTACTAAAAATAATTTATCGTGTAAAAAAATAACTTTAAAAAACAACGTTAGAATAATTAATACACCTAAAGGAACTTTTGCAATAAAGAAAAAAACTAGTAAAAATATAAACAATGTATATAAATATTTAAAATCACGAGCTTTTGATTATTTTCCAGAAAAAGTTGATGAAAATGATGAATACGAAATATATGAATATATCGATGATATTGATGAGCCAATTGAACAAAAAGCAATTGATATAATGTATGTATTGTCATTATTACATAATAAAACTACTTTTTATAAAGAAGTAGATTTCGATTATTACAAAGAAATATATGAAAATGTTAATTATAGATTAGAATATTTATATAACTATTATAATGATATTATTGCAATAATAGAAAAAGATGTTTATATGTCTCCTTCTAATTATTTAATAGCAAGAAATATAACCAAAGTATATGAAACAATAAAGTTTTGCCAAGATGGAATCGAAAAATGGTATGAACTAATTAAAGATAAAAAAAGAATGCGTGTTGCAACCATTCACAATAACGTTTGTATTGATCACATACTAAAAAAAGACAAACCTTATCTTATTAGTTGGAATAAAAATAAGACAGATATGCCAATTTATGATTTATTATGTTTTTATAAAAATCATTATCTAGATTTTGATTTCATAGACTTGTTTCATATATATGAAAGTAGATATTTACTGTTGGAAGAAGAAAAACTATTATTATTTATATTAATAGCAATTCCAGATAAATTAGAACTAAATGATACAGAATATAATTTATGTGTAAAAAGCAGTCACTTTTTTGATTATTTGTATAAAAGTGAGAATTTAATAACTACTTATGACCAACCAAAACATTAGAAGTTCTAATGTTTTTTCAACAGAAAATTATCCAAAAGCTAATACAAAGAAGAGTAACAAATTCAATTAATAGTATCAAAACATTTGCAAAACAAGGAACAAAAAGTGTTAATATCATTTGATATAAAGTAATAATTATTAAAATTAAACACGCGATTAATCCTACTAAACGAAGTCCAACCCAAAAACGACAAAGATTTAATAACTTATTAAACATACAAACCACCTATAATATTATATTCCTAAGCTAAGAAAAAGTTAAAAGAAGCCTTTAAGCTTCTTGAAAAATATGTTTATTAAAATCATGTGAGTCACCAGCAAGTGCATTTAATTGTTTAGTAGTAATTAAAAAGTAATTATCGCGATTAACATTTCTCTCACTAACTGGATCGTCCCATGTAAGATCAATATGTAGCCACTTTCCATCAACAAATGCTAAATTCCAAATATGATCTTTGTTACTAACTTTATAGTTGATAACTCCCAATTTATTTAAAAATATAGCCATGGCATCTGAATAACCACTGCAAATTCCATAATGTTCAACTAAAACTCCATAAGCATTTTGTGAAAAATAGGTATCATCTTTTATATTATCAGTCTTATATGTATCATAATCAGTAGTATTGATAATATAATCATGAACTTCTTTCAATTTCTCTCTAACACTCATATCATTAGTAATATTGTTTTTTACAAAATCATCAACAGCCTTATTAATCGCATTTATTTGCTCGCTAGTGTACAATTTTTTTAATGTTATTGTAAAATCGCCTTTAGAATTATATTTAATCTCTATTTCTGAAAAACTATTATAAGGATGAACAAAATTATTTAAAATCGATAAGGTTTCTTGATCTGAAGAAATTAATTCAATATCATCAATACATTCAGTATAATCCTTATTACAATAGCCTTTGATACTTTCAGCACCCGAATTAATAAAATAATAAATAAAATCAATCAGTTGTCTTTTGTTAAAAATTTCGCTTTTATCATAGTTATTAACATATAAAAAATTATCTTCCACAAAATAGTTATTAGGAACAATACTAACGTATTCATCTTCATGTAAAGAATGATTATACCAATAAATAATATCATCACACTTAACTGTTACAATAGTAACTACGATAATAACAAAAATGCCAACACCAACAATTAATTTCTTCATATCACACCACCTTTATTTAATTATATCACACTTATTAAAAAAAATTATTAAGAAATAGTAAAAAAAATAAAAAAAGTAAAGTAGGAGGTTAACAGTGAAATTTAAAAACATTCCAGACACATTAAAACCAAGGGAAAGATTAATAAATTATGGAGCTGAACATATTTCAGATGATGAACTTTTATCAATAATATTAAAAACAGGAACCAAAGATAAAAACGTAAAAGAACTTGCCTTAGATATATTAAGTCAATATAAAGAAATAACAAAACTTAAAAATATAAAATATCAACAATTAATAACAATACCCGGAATAGGAAAAGCTAAAGCTAGCGAAATTATCGCAACAATAGAATTAGGACGTAGAATATTTCAAAAAACAACTGAAGAACAATTAATAGAATGCACTAGTGTTAAAAACATTGTAGATCATTTCGGATATTTATTTAAAGACAAAAAACAAGAAGAATTTTATGTTATATATTTAGATAATAAAAAAAGATATATTGCTAAAAAATTATTATTTATAGGCAGTATTAATTATTCAATCGCACATCCAAGAGAAATATTTAAAGAAGCCTATCTTTTATCAGCCTCTTCAATTATATGCATACACAATCATCCATCAGGAGACGTTACTCCAAGTAGGGCAGATGATTTAATTACTAATAAAATAAAAGAAATAGGGCTACTTCATGAAATACATTTAATAGATCATTTAATAATAGGTAAAAACAACTATTATAGTTATTTCGATAATAATAAAATTTAATTGTAAATTTTTCCAAAAAATGATATAATTTTATAGGAATTTCAAATAATAAATAAAATATTATACATAATATAGATAGATGAGGGATAAATATGAAGATACGTAATAAAAAAATATCGCCACGATACATAGTTTTGGCAATTATAATTCTACTAGTTGTTGTATTGATAATATTTTCTAAAACATTAAAAGAAGATAGAAACTTAAATACCGTCGAATCATTAATAAAAGATACAGTAACATTTGGTGAAAAAATAATTTTAACCCCATTTAATTATATTGGATCACTAATAGATGATTTTAAAAATCTAAAAGATGTACGAGAAGAAAATGACAACCTAAAAACTAGTATTGAGAGAATAGAAGCAATCGAGACTGAAAATATCGAATTAAGGCGAGAAATAGAAGCACTAAAAAAAGAATTAAACATTGATTATGTTTTAACCGACTATGAAAAATTAAATGCTACAGTCTTAAGTAGAAATATAGGTTATTGGTACAACACTATAACTATAGATAAAGGATCATATAACGGCGTTGAAAAAGATATGGTTGTTGTAAATTCTACTGGATTAATCGGAAAAGTAATAAAAACAACTACCTTTACTGCTGATGTAAGATTAATAACAACTAGTGATACTAATAACAAAATATCAGTATCAATTAGCAACGGAGAAAACAAACTAAATGGATTAATCAAAAGTTATAATTATGATGAGAATAAACTAGAAGTAGAAGGAATTAGCAATACAGAAGAAGTAAATGTTGGTGATAAAGTTTATACTAGTGGATTAGGAGGAGTATTCCCTAGTGGAATATTAATAGGAACCGTAGATAGTATTACTACAGATGAATATGATTTAGCAAAATTAATAAAGGTAACACCAAGTACTGATTTTGATGATATTAACTATGTAACAATATTAAAAAGAAAGGACAAAACAGAGTGATTATTGCCATTTTATCTATTATTGTATCTTTTTTACTAGATGTATTTTTATCAAATATAACTTCTTATAGTCTAAATAGTCCTAGTTGGTTTTCTACCATTTATACTATAGTAATATTATTTTTACTATTTCCATATTTTAACAACCAAAAAAAATATATAATAATATTAATAATAACTGCTTTATTTTTCGATATAGTATATACTTCAACATTTTTACTTAATGTAGTTATTTTTATAGTTTTATATTTTATAGTAAAAAGATTAAACTTTTGGTTACCAAATAATTTACTTATTGCCAATGTTACATCATTAATTGTAATTTTTGCCTATCATATTATAAGTTTTATAACATTAAATATTGTAAATTATAATGATTATAGTATTAGTTTACTTATAAATATATTAATTCATAGTATTATTGCTACAATCATATACACAACAATTATGTATTTTATTTTAAAAAAATTATATAGTTTTTTCAAGATAAAACAAATCAAGTAAAAACACTTGCACAAAATATAAATTTATGTTATCATTAATAATGTTGAAAAAAGCAATCCGCTGATGAATTTATGATTGCTGGTTATAAAAGGAGGCGAGACGATGGATTTAATTACCAAAATTACATCTAAACAACTAAAGCCTAATTTAGTAGAATTTAGAGTAGGAGATACTGTTATAGTTGGATGTAAAATTATTGAAAGAAAAAATGGTAAAGAAAAAGAAAGAATCCAAAACTTTGAAGGCACAGTTATTTCTCGTAAAGGAAGTGGAGTATCTGAAACATTTACAGTTAGAAAAACTGTATCAGGAATTGGTGTAGAAAAAACATTCCCTGTACATAGTCCTAACGTAGCCTACATTACCGTTACGAAGAAAGGTAAAGTTAGACGTGCTAAATTATACTTCTTAAGAAGAAGAAAGAAACAATATAAGATTAAAGAAAGAAGATAATAAGCAAACGTTTATTATCTTTTTTGAAAGAAGGGATTAAATGAAAAAGTTTTTAAAAGAAACTTATGGTTATATAATTATCATAGTAGCAGTAATAATCGTTAGAACTTTTATTATCACACCAGTAGTAGTAGATGGACCATCTATGGAAGATACACTATATGATAATGAGTTACTTTTGCTAAATAAAATAAGCTATAGTTTTCAAGACATTAAAAGGTATGATATTATCGTAATAGAAGAAGGCAATGAAAAAATAATAAAAAGAGTATATGGATTACCAGGTGAAAAAATAGAATATAAAAATAACAAACTATATATAAACGATCAAGAAACCGAAGATAACTATGCTACTAATGAAACCAGTGATTTTACTTTAAAAGATATATGTGCAGCATCCCTTAAAAAAAATGAAATAGTAACTGAAGAAGACATTAACAAAAAATGCCAAGATGATAAAATACCACAAGATTACTATTTAGTATTAGGAGATAATCGTAAAGTATCTGCAGATAGTAGATATTATGGATTAATTCCTAAATCAAGTATCGTTGGTAAAGTAAGTATTAGATTTTGGCCATTAAATAAATTAGGAATAATAGACTAACTAGCTAAAGCTAATTTTTTTATTTAAATTAAAAAATTAACATTGACTTTAACAATATTACAATGTTATAATCTAAATAGAAAAAGGTTGGAAGAAAAAAGGACAAAATATGGATAAATTAAAAAAAATAATTATAATAATATTTATTTCATTATATGTAAGTGGTTGTAATAAACTAGAAGAAGATGATATCAGAATTATTATGCCCGATAAAAAACCACAAGAAGTTACGCAAAAAGAAAAAGAAATTAGTCTTACTTATACTAACGAAGAACTAAGTATATTAGATATTAACTCATATATTCGTATTTTAATTGATGAATATCAATATAAAATAATAGAACAAACAACAATGAAAGGGGATGATACCGTTTTTGCATTAGCAAAAGAAAATGGGAAAAAAATATCGTTTGTTATATATCAAAATAAAAATGTAGTAATAAAATATACAGAAGAAAGTTAGGAGGAAAAAATGAAAAAAATAACAAAAGTTCCTAAAAGTATAATTGCCATTATAACATTATCATTATTCATAACCTTTTTTTCAGTTTTTTCAGTCGAAGCTGATGAAGTAGTTACATATAATGCTAATGAATGGGAAAACTTTAGTAGTAGAACAAAACAAACAATTGCAGATAAATATAGTGAAGCTATATATGCAGGAAAAACATATCGTGATGGTAATTCAGATACATACTATGAAATAACCCCTGAAAAAGGAGAAAATGCTAACGTTGGTAAATTAACTACCGATACACATTTAGAAATGACAGAAATGGCTAATTTATACCGTTGGCTAGTTGGAGCTCAACCATTAACAAGAGTATCAACTCATTCTTATGATTTACAAGCGGGCGCATTATCTCGTCCAAATTATAATTATGGACATGATTTGAGTGGAATAGCAAAACCAGATGACATACCACAAGATATATGGAATGCAGGATCTGATGTTTTACATAACATCCTAGCGTACGGTTCAACCCCTAGAAGATCAATAGTTAGTTGGGTAGATGAAGGATACTCAATATACGATCAAGAATTTGATACAATTGGCCACCGCTTATTTATAATTAGTCAAAACATAAGCGCATTAGATTTCGGATATACATATAATACCGCAATTGGCGTTGGATCAATTAATGCTGATCCAGTTGCACCATATACTGCATATCCAGCTGCTGGTTATATGCCAACAGAATTAATTGTACCATCATCATCAGCGTGGTCAATCGAGCTAAATACTGACGCTATACAAAGTATAGACGATAGTAGTATAGTTGTAACCGTTAAAAATCTTGATACTAACGAATCATATACTTGCACAGAAGCTAACGGAAAATTAAACGCCTATAAAATGCTTGGAATGCATAATACATATAACTTAGTATTTGTTCAACCAGAAACAGAAGGTTACAGATATGCTGACGGTGAAAAATATGAAGTTAAAGTAACAGGATTACAAGACGTTGCTACTGGTAACGAGGCACAATTAATTTATACAACTGAATTTTTTAAAGTAAACGATTATGCCGATACAATTGCTGAAGGACTAACAACTGTTGATGGTTATGATACAGTATATTTAACAGAAGATTACAATAACCTTGATGACTTAGAGAAAATTGCAGCTATTTTACCAAAAGAATTAGAAATAATAACTGAAACAAATAGAGAAGCAATAATACCAGTTACCGGAGATTGGGTAGTAGATCAAGAAAATAAAGTATTTACAAACACAGCTGATCTTAGTAAAATACCATCATATGTAACCGATCCTGATAACGTTATAGGAAAAGTAGAAATAGGATATTCAATTATGGATTATACTGGGTCATTTGGAATAAACGTTCTTAAACCAACCGAAGGACTTAGTGGTAGTTTCACATTGCGACCTTATTATATATCTGTTGATAAATATGCATTTTATCAGTTCAATAAAACAGATAATGGTTATAATGTAATAGAAAGAGGAAATCAAGACTCATCTAACGTAACAGTCGGTGGAAATTATGCAACACTAAATTTTGATAGTTTTTCGCTAACTGATTCTGGAACATATATGGGAATATATACAGTAGGAAGTTTAAATCCAGATATATATGTTGCAGGAATTAAAAGTATTGAAGTCCAAGAAAAAAGTATTTCTTCAATTAGCCTAGAAACAGCACCACAAACAACATATCAAATAGGAGATAATATCAACACAAATAATGCTAAAATAACATTAAATTATATTGATTCAACCACTAAAACAATAGATTTAACAAGTGATATGATAACAAACTTTACTACAAATACAGCCGGAGTAAAAACAATGACTGTAGCATATAAAGATCGAACTTTACAAATTGATTATTTAGTACTTGATAATCTAAATACAATAAATGTTAAATACGGTAATACCTTATCAGATGTACAATTACCAACTAGTGAATACGGAACATATACATTTAATGATCCAGAAACTACATCAGTAGGAAATATCGGAACTAGAACATTTAAAGCAACATTTACACCAAATGATTCTAAATATACCACCCTAACAAATATTGATATAAGTATAAATGTAGAAAAAGCTGATCCAACTTATAGTAGTCCAATTACAGTAGAAGCAACATACAATAATACCCTAGCGGACGTACAATTACCAACAAGTGATATTGGTAAATATGAATTTGAACAATTACTAACAACATCCGTTGGAAATGTCGGAACGAATGAAAATTTTACTGTTAAATTTACTCCAAATAACTCTGATAATTATAACGTAGTAACTAATATACCAGTAATTATGTATGTAAAAAAAGCCATACCATCCTATACCGTTCCAACCAATTTAGTAGCGGGCTTTGGAGACACATTAAAAGATGTAATATTACCAGAAGGCTTTAGTTGGAATAATCCAGACACATCAGTAGGAGACGTAGGTAACAACAAATTTTCAGCAACATTTACTCCAAATGATACTAATAATTACGAAACAGTTACTGATGTTGAAATAACTATTAAAGTTGATAAAACAACTCCAGAATACATTGTTCCACAAAATCTAGAAGCAACTTATAATCAAAGTCTAAAAGATATTAGCTTACCAACTGCAAGCAATGGAATTTATAGTTTTGTTGATGATTTAACAACCAAAGTTGGAGAAGTTGGAACAAATGAATTTGAAGTTAAATTTACTCCAAATGATACAAACAACTATCGTGAAGTAATAATGAAAGTACAAATAGTAGTAAATAAAGCAAATCCAGAATATATAGTTCCAACTAACTTAAAAGCAACATATACTAACAAACTATATAATATTACACTACCAACTTCTGATAATGGAAAATTTGAATGGACAGACGAAAATCAAACAGTTGGTGATGTTGGTATCAATAAATTTACTGTTAAATTTATTCCAACCGATACAAAAAACTATAACACAATAGAAAATATAGAAGTTAGTGTAGAAGTAGAAAAAGCCAATCCAAGTTATACAATTCCAAATAACTTAACAGTAGAATTTAATAAAACTCTAAAAGATGTAATATTACCAGAAGGTTTTAGTTGGAAAAATGAAAATCAGTCAGTCGGAGATGTAGGTACCAAAACATTCGAAGCTATATACACTCCATCTGATACAAAAAATTACAACATCGTTAGTGTTAATATCGAAATAAACGTAACTAAAATAATACCAAATTATGATATTCCACAAAATTTAGAAGCGACTTATGGCGATAAACTAAGTAGTATAAACTTACCAGAAGGCTTTAGTTGGAATGATCCAGATACATTAGTAGGTAATGCTGGTTCTAAAACATTTTTAGCCACTTACACTCCACAAGATACTACTAACTATGAAACAATTAAAAATATCGAAATACCTGTATTAGTAAATAAAAAACTAGCAGAAAAAGTAGAAATCCCAACAATAAATGAAATAACCTATAACGAAAATACAACCTTAGGAAGTATAACATTACCACAAGGATGGAGTTGGGATAATCCAAATACAGTGCCAACAGTAAATAATAATGGATATAAAATAACATATACACCACAAGATACCATAAATTATGATTATAGCAATCAAAACTTAAATCCAACAATAAATATTATTGTAAAAAAAGCAATACCAAACTTTTCAGCTCCAATCGTTACTGCTTACAGTGGCAACACCCTAAACGATATTAAATTACCTACATTATCAAATGGTACATTTACATGGCAAGATGATTTAAATACTTCAGTTGGAAGTGTTGGAACTCAAACATTTAAAGTAACATTTACACCAAATGATACCAATAATTACGAAATTGTAACCGATATTGAAGCAACGGTTGAAGTAGGAAAAGCTTATCCAACATTTACCATTCCACAAAATTTAGAAGCAACTTATGGCGATAAACTAAGTAGTATAAACTTACCAGAAGGCTTTAGTTGGAATAATCCAGACACATTAGTAGGTAATGCTGGCTCTAAAACATTTTTAGCAACTTACACTCCACAAGATACAGAAAATTATGCTATTGTAAATAATATCGAAATACCTGTATTAGTAAATAAAAAACTAGCAGATAAAGTAGAAATTCCAACAATAAACGAAATAATCTATAACGAAAATACAACCTTAGGAAGTATAACATTACCACAAGGATGGAGTTGGGATAATCCGAATACAGTACCAACGGTAAATAATAATGGATATAAAATAACATATACACCACAAGATACTATAAATTATGATTATAGTAATCAAAATTTAAATCCAACAATAAATATAACCGTAAAAAAAGCCAATCCAAACTATGAAATTCCAACAAATATAATTATTGAATACGGAAGCTCATTAGAAGAAATAAAATTAGCAAATGGCTTTAGTTTTCAAGATAGTGGGGTAGCTAATGAACTAGGTCAAAAAATTTATAAATTAGTCTACACTCCACAAGATACAGATAATTATAATATTATAACTGATATAGAAGTAACGGTTACAGTAACAAAAGCAACTCCAAATATAGAAGTACCAAACGATATAACTATTTCAAACGATAAAGTTTTAAGTCTAAAAGATATAGCCTTACCACAAGGATGGAGTTGGGTAGATGCTAATACAAAAGTAACAACATCTGGAAAATATAAAGCTATATATACACCAGAAGATACAGAACATTATAATACAGTTACCAAGGAAATAAATATAATCATAGAAGATATGGAAACAACCAGTCAAACTAATAAAAATGATTTTATAGACGAAGAAATAACAGTGCCTAATACTAATGATAATCTAGGAACTTATATAACATTACTTATATTGTCATCTCTATCATTATTAGGACTTGGAATTCGTTATAAATTAAGAAAAAATTAATAATTTTGAGTGCAATTTAGCACTCTTTTTTGTTTTAATTTAAATGTTATTATGCTATAATTATTATGCAAGTTTAGTTATAAAAGGATGGTACAATGAAATTAGATGATTTGAAAAAAGAATATGACAAACTACAAATAAAATATGGTGCCAAAGAATTAGATGCAATATATAATGGTGGATGTGATAAAAAACCAAATATTTGCTTTGTTTTCATGAATCCAACTGCTAAAAATATTGCATCATCTAAAACATGGACAGGAATAAAATCTCCATGGATTGGTACTAAAAATATATGGGAATTATTTTATAAACTAAATTTATTAAATACAAATATTTATAACAAAATAAAAACAATAAAAGCTAATGAATGGACAGAAGACTTTGCTAAAGAAGTATATGATAATGTAAAAAAACATAAATACTTTATAACAAACCTAGCAAAATGTAGCCAACAAGATGCAAGAGCTATTCCTAATAATATATATAAACAATATTTAGAATTACTTGAAAAAGAAATAGAAATAATTAATCCTAAAATTATTATATTATTTGGAAACCAAGTGAGTTCAATTGTATTAAATGAGAAAATATCAGTGTCATTATGTAGAAAAAAAGAATTTATAAAAACCATTAATAATAAAAAATATAAGTTTTATTCAGTATTTTATCCCGTAGGAAATGGTAGATTTAATATTAATAAAGCAATAGAAGATTTAACTTATATAATAAACAAAAATAAAGGAGTAGAAAATGAAACAAGTATTATTTGCGACTAGTAATCAAACAAAAGCTAAAAGATTTAGAAAAGGGTTATTAGAAAAAGGAATAGAAACATTAACATTAAAAGATATAAATATTAAATTAGATGTAGAAGAAAATGGCAAAACCGCTATAGAAAATGCTTTAATAAAAGCTCGTACTTATTATGAGAAAACGCATATACCCACTATCGGTATGGATGATACACTATATATAGAAAATATAGCTGATAATCTTCAACCAGGACTATTCGTAAGAAGAGTAAATGGTAAAACACTAAATGATGAAGAAATGATAACATACTATACAAATTTAGTTAAAAAATACGGTGTTAATGGGAGATTAAACTGTAAATGGATCTATGGATTAGCGTTAATTGATGATGAAGGAAAAGAAAGTACATACACTTGGTATAAAGATAACTTTTATATGGTAGATGTTCCATCAAAGAAAATAGATCCAGGATATCCTCTAAATTCCATTTCTAAATATAAACAAATAGATAAATATTTTACAGATACAACAGACAAAGATAAAGAATTAATAGACATAGCAGAAGATGATGTAATAAAATTTATAGAACAAAATTTATTACATATAGATAATAAAATAAAAAGTTTAAAGGAGGAATAAAATTATTAGATATGTTGTAGTTGCTTTAGGATTTGTAACGATATTATTTGCAATATTAGGATTATTCAATATTCTATCTTATAACATTGTGTTTCCAGTAATTATTTGTTCTCAATTAATTACTTTATTAGTCTTAAATATTAAGAAGGATAATAATAGTAACCAAACAAAAAGAAAGTGAACTTGTAATAATAAAAAATAGCTATAGTGATATTTAAATTATATAATTTATTTAGGGAGGTTATTTATGGCATTTGTATATATTGAAAA
This sequence comes from uncultured Bacilli bacterium, assembly GCA_944358825.1. Classification (GTDB taxonomy): domain Bacteria; phylum Bacillota_I; class Bacilli_A; order RF39; family UBA660; genus CALVVX01. The sequence goes on along the minus strand of CALVSA010000001.1, from coordinate 4,021 downwards.
TGAAGATAAATCATTAACCGCAGAAGATGCAATTTATGGAAAGATAAATGTATCATATCCTTTTTCTGAAATAGTATTAACAAAGGAAATGCAACGATTATCAGGTATTTCACAAAATGGTTTTTCGCAATTAGAATTTAAAGAATTAGAACAAAATGATAGATTAAGTCATAGTGTTGGCTCTTTTTATGTGATGTCTTTGTTTTTAAAAAGATTAGAAGAAATATTGAAAAACTATAATATAGAGCTTAGTAAAGATGATAAAGACATTGCTTTATGTTCTATGTTACTTCACGATATAGGCCACGGACCATTTTCTCATTCGTTAGAGTTGGTAACAAACTATTCACATGAGAAAAGAACAACAGATATTTTACTTGGAGATACAGAGGTAAACCGAGTAATAACAAGACTTTTTGGAAAACAGAAAGTAAAAAAAATTGCAAGTTTTATAGCTGAAATTAATGATAAAGATGAAATAGGAAAAGATAGTTTTACAAAACTTCTTAATAATCTTGTTTCTTATCAATTAGATGCTGATAGAATCGATTACTTACTTCGTGATTCACATTATGTTGGCATTGCTTCTGCAATAGATTTAAAGCGAATTATTTCTAATTTGAATGTTGTTGTTAATAACAACCAAGAATACGAACTCTTAATTGATAGAAGAGGATTAGCAAGCATAGAAAACGTTTTGTTGCAAAGATATCAAATGTATAGAGATGTTTATTTAAGTCCAATTTCCGTTTTGGGAGATTCTATATTTGAGAAAATAATAGAAAGATATAGGAATTCTACAGTCCTACATTCGATACCTGTTTCACCAAGTTTTAAGATGCTAGTATCTGATCCAAGAGTTAGTAATTTAAGTGATTTTCTGAAAATGAAAGATGAAGATTTTAAAAAGTCATTTAAAATTTTAGCTGATAACAATTTAGATTTAATTATGGCATATTTGTGTGATTTTAATAACATTGATGATTATATCTTAATAAAGAATGATATTTCTATTGATAAAATAAAAATACTGAATGAACAAATTGAACAACTAGAATTTAATAATAGACAAAATAAAGATATATCTAAACGACTTAAGAATATTGAAAAAATCATTTATGAAGAAGAACAACCTATTGAAGAGTTTGATGATGTTAAATTTCAAAATTTAGTAGAAAAAATAATTATAGGCGAAAAAGATATAGATAGTAATGTTAATCCTAATACTATAAGATTTGTTCTAAAAATTGGTACAGAATATAAATTTAAAGATTTGTCATTTGTACCAAACAAGAAAACAAGAAATAACTGAGCAAGAATATGACTCACTATCAGATGATGAAAAAAGATTTTATCAAAGAAAATTAACAAAACAAGGAACCTTTTATATTGAGGTATTAATTAAAGATGAAGGTGTATGATTAAAACAAAGATGTAAGCTAAAACATTTCAAACTGCTAACTATGGAATTATAAAACATATATCTGATATATATAAAGATGATTAATTAAGTAAAATAGAACTTATGCAAAAATTGCACAAGTTCAAAAAGAAGGCAATAGGAAAGTTATAATAACTAGTGAAAGAATGTATTATCAATAAATTAATGATATATTTGCAAAATGTAGTATATGTACTTTATTACGAAAACAAAAAATTCTTATATATTTAAAATAAATGGAAAGTTAGTTAGAATTAGTTTTTCTGATACTAATAAAACTGCTAATGATTGTTTTACTAGAGTTTTTAAAAAATTATATATAAAGCGGGTGATTTATTGTGATAAATAGAATCTTAATGGAGTTATATGATGATTATGAAAAAGGTAGTATAGAAAGTTTAATAGAATTTACTAGGAAAACTTTTCCTCAAAATGGTACAGACAAATTATTTATTGGTTGTGTTTTGATACTATTTTCCAGAACAAACGGATTTAAAGCTAGATATTATGCATCAAGAGAAAACTTACTTTCTATTGTTTTGGCAATAAAAGAAAAAGTAGGATCAACTAATTTATTAGCGTTTTATGTAGAAAGAATAAATACTAAAAAAGGTATTAATAAATATTTGACAGATGTTGTTAATGATAAAAATGTTGATAAATATGCTGATTTAATCGTTGATTATTTGGAACAATTTAGACCTAAATTCGTGGAAGAACTAAAGAAATATAATAAAAAAATAGCTGAATATGTCAAATATAAAGATAATAAAACTATTAATATTGAATGCAAAACCAACAACGATAGTGTATAATATTAATGAATTTTGAGGAGAGCCACGGTTGAAAACACAATTAAGTTTTCAATTCAATTTCTGCCTTTCAGAGGATCAAGGGAACGAAAGAAAGGAATGCTAGTTAAATATGAATAAAATAGTTACAATTTGTGGTAGTATGAAATTTAAAGAAAAAATGATAGAGATTGTTAAAGATTTAGAAATTAAAGATAAATATGTTGTTATTCAATGCATTTACAGCAATGATAAATTTAGTGATAACGAACAATCAATATTAGCTGATTTACATTATAAAAAAATCGATATAAGCGATGCTATTTATGTAGTTAATGTTGATGGATATATAGGTAGTTCGACTGGCAAAGAAGTAGAATATGCAAAAAAACTAGGCAAAGAAATAATGTATTTAGAACCTATAAAATAATTAAGACACAGAAGTGAAATTAATGGCAAATGATAAAAATAAACGACAAATATCAACTGGTTGATTACGATTTATTGCAACCTCTTTAGAAATCCTTGTAAATAAAGGAATTGTGAAATTTTAGATTTTACACATTTTATGTAAAAAATGATAAAAATAGAGTGAAAATGACAAAAACGCCCTATATTTAAGCCTATTTTGTGAGGAAATTAATAAGGTGATTACGTCGTTACAACCCCTTAACTTTTTACAATGATAAAAATATGAGAAAATAAAATTATTTAGGGAGGATAATTATGAAAATATTAGAAATTGTATTCGGGAATTCTTGTTATATGACAATGAAAAATAGTTCACTCAGAAGTAATAACATTTTGTTATTCAATTTACTTTTGAATGTAGGCGATTTATCCAAAATTGAAGAACACAAGATAAATATACCAGATGAATTATGTAATGAAAATGGTAACTATTCTTTTAAAAAAGAAATAGTAATTATTAATGAAGCAATCAAAAGAAAAGATAAAATAAGAATTTGGACAAGTCATTATAATATTTATTCTTATTTGATTATGTTATATATTTGTAATATTTTAAAAAATATTGAATGTGATTTATATGTTACATATAGTGATGAATATGACAATGTCGAGTATTGTATTTCTCCAAGTGTGATGAATCCCAAAGAGTTAGAAAATTTAGCAAAATTAGAACATAAATTATCTAAGGATGATATACTTAAATTTTCTAATACATGGGAGGAACTTGTTAAAAGCAATTCTGAAATGAGGATATTGGAGAACGGCATAGTAAAATCAGTATCAATTAGTTATTATGATAGTATGATTCTTGATAAACTTAAATTATTAGGGAGTGTTAAAGTTTCCAAGTTAGTAGCTATGTTGATCCAAGAAATATATTTAATGGATATTTTATATGTATATCTTATAAAGAAATTAATAAAAAATGGTAAAATAAAAGTTGTAAAAATTGATAATAATAGATTTTTTGATAATGTTATTGAACTAGTATAATCTATAACGCGAAGGAGCGAGTAAAATGTATGAAAATAATGATAATGAGTTTAAAAAAAGTGGTATCAACTGGTTGATTACGATTTATTACAACCCCTTCGAAAGGTATTATAAATAAAGAACTTATTAGATTTTGGATCTTGTATAATTTCGCTAAAAAATGGTAAAATCGTTAAAATTTGATAAAAATATAGTGATTTTAATGATATTTATGATGAGAATTAGAAAGGTGATTACGACGTTGGAATCTCTCCACAAGATTTATATTAAAATATAGAAAAGAGGCGAGTATATGGCAAACAAAATAATTGAAGTTCAAAACATT